>JAGBHJ010000220.1 GCA_017935525.1 Clostridia bacterium
CTCTGTGTATCCGGGTATCTCAATAACCTCCATTCTGTCCAAAAGGGCAGGGGGAATGGTATCCAGAGTGTTTGCCGTCATAATAAACATGACCTTGGAAAGATCGTAGGGAAGATCTATGTAATGGTCATTATAGGTGTAATTCTGCTCTGCATCCAGCACCTCAAGAAGTGCGGAGGCAGGGTCACCCTTAAAGTCGCTGCCAAGCTTGTCGATCTCATCAAGAAGGAACAACGGATTTACCGTCTTTGCGTTTTTGAGAGAAGTGATTATCTTGCCGGGCATAGCGCCGATATAGGTTTTTCTGTGACCTCTGATCTCTGCCTCGTCGTGAACACCACCAAGGGAAAGTCTTATAAACTCTCGCTTCATGGCCTTTGCCAATGATCTACCGATGGAGGTCTTACCAACTCCGGGAGGTCCCACAAGACAGATGATAGAGCCCTTCATGGAGCCTGTGCGTGATTTTACCGCAAGGAATTCCAGCAGTCGCTCCTTTACCTTTTCCAGACCGTAATGCTCCTTGTCAAGTATTGCGGCAGCCTTTTCAAGATCCGTATTGTCCTTAGACTCCTTTGTCCACGGCAAGCAAAGCAACCAGTCGAGGTAGGTTTCTATAACGGAAGCCTCTGCGGAGCCAAACTGCATATGACGAAGGCGCTTTGCCTCCTCAAGTGCTTTTTCCTTTGCGTAGTCAGGCATATCGGATGCTTCTATCTTATTTTTGTAATCAGCCGCAGGGGGCAGGGGTGACTCATCCTCAAACGTATCGTCGCCAAGCTCGTGCTCAATGGCCCTCAGCTGCTCACGGAGAAAATAATCCCTCTGGGACTTGTCCATTGACTGCTTAACGTCGGACATTATCTTATTTGTGATCTTGAGAAGCTCAATTTCCCTTGCCAGTATCTCGGAAAGCTTAAGCAGTCTGTTTTCCACGATGTATTCATCCAGCAGAGTCTGCGCCTCCTGGTACTTTACAACAGTATTGGATGCAACGATATCTGCAAACTCCGAGGAATTTGTGGTATCTGCAAACAGGGGTATCATATCCGGGGGCATATTCTGGGGTGCAACCTTCATGTATTCCATCAAAAGCTGCATCACGATGCGAAGATTTGATTCCTCCATTATGTTGTCCAGCACCTCGTCGGCAACCGGGCAGGCAACTGCCTCAACATAGCCGTTTTTGTTGGAAAACTTGATAATTCTGTATCTTTCCTCACCGCTTACAAGCACTCTGTGGAGAGTGTCACTCTCGCGGGTAAAGCTTTCGATATTACAGAGGGTACCTACGGTATACAGCTCCTCAAAGGACGGGTTTTCAAGAGCAGCTTCCTTTTGAGTGACCACCAATACCTTGCCGCCCTTTGCCTGAGCAAGGCGCAGAGCAGTGATGGATTGTTGGCGGCTTACGTCAAACTTTACGTGAGTGTGAGGGAATACAACAAGACCCCTCAGCATTACAACGGGGTAACGCACGCCTCCCAAAGTATATTTGATAGCTCTCTTGCTGAATTTACCTGTGGGGGCGTCGTCCTCAATGCCGTCCTCAAGGTTGATGTCTGTTATCTGTTCATCTATTTCTGTCATTTATATCTCCGTGCCGTACTAATAAAACGGCAATTTCTATACAGTTTTTGATTTTGCATACAATTCTCGACATTATACAAAACACCTTGTATTATACAATAAAATCAGTTTTTTTGCAATAGTAAAAACCGATTTATTGCGAAAAATTTACTTTTTTGCAGACTCTTATAAGAAAAGGGATCGGTTATACGTTTTATACCGATCCCTTCGTATTTTAATTTATTTCATCAGCTCGTCAGTCAGTCTTATGATCTCGGGGGCTATTTTTTCCCTCTCCCTTTTTACTGTTTTGTTGTATATCGGGAATGCGGCAGCAACACCTATCAAGCCTATAACACCAAGCACCAAACCTATGAGAATAGGAAGTTTATCGGGCATACCCAGCTTTGCACCAAGGTCGGTCATCACAAGGCTCATGCCCGTACCCATCACCAGCGTACCTATAATACCGACTATCAACGATGCTCTTGTAGCCTTTTGGGTGACAGATGCGTCAAGTCTTTTCAGTCTTGTCAGGTCGTCCTCCGAAGATGCAGGGGAGGGGGAGTATCTCTCTCTTATTTTCTTTATTTCCTGTTGCTCCTTTGCGGAGTATGAGTATTCAAATGACGTGTTTTTTTTGTCAGACATAGATAATGCGTCCTTTCCTTGTAATTCTTTTAATTGATCGATCTTTTTTGTGGATCTTATTATCATGTAGCTCGACATTCCCACAACAACTGCGCAAATGCCCGCGCCTGTTGCGGCGATGAGTATTCTTTTGGTTTCTATTGACGTTTCTGCGCCAAAGGCCGTCAGCATGGCAGTCTCCAAGGATAGCATGGAAACCAGCGCCGCTGCAAGACTTATTATTTTTGTCATGGTCATAACGGGGCTGTTGTACTTTTTGTATCTGACTATATTAACGATTGCTATTATTGTCGTGTAAAAAGTGTACATTGCCATGACGTATATCAGTATACCATCGTAGCGGAAGCCTCTATCCATGTACATCATCATCAGCACAGCGGCCGTAAGTGACATATTTATTAACGTCAGTATGCAAGCGCAAGCTCTTGCTCGTTGCCATTCACCGTAAATATTTGTGCCGATGGGGTGTTTTTTTATGTAGCGGATCAATATCAGACGCATTACCACCAGTATAAGATAATACCCTGCCAGTATAAAAAACCATCTGGTGTTGTAGGCAATGCCCGATACTGCGTTAACAAGCACGTACACAAAATTCAGCACCACAGATGCGGTAAGTGACGTTTTGATCCTGAATGCGGCGTCTGTCAGAAATCTGTTTCCGACGTCGTTTGCATATAGCTTGCGTTTGAAGCTGGTCAAGCTGTTGGGAACAACCTTGTACATAGTCAGCGACAATGCACACAGCGTGTAAAATGCCACAACGTAAACTACGTATGCCGGTGGATGGGTTTCCATTTGATACAAAAAGACAACTATCAACCCTGCGGTACTGAGTATTGTCAAAACTGCGGTTATCCAAAACGGGGGAGAAAAGACCTTTTTGCACAGTGTGATAAAGTCCTTCATTGCGCTCTCCTCACAGTTACGGAAAACGTGGTTCCCTTGTCCACCTCGCTGGAAACTGAAATACTACATCCCGTAAGGTCAACCACGCGCTTTACCAACGCAAGCCCCAATCCGTTGCCCTGGGTGGCATGGGAGGTATCTCCC
>JAGBHJ010000221.1 GCA_017935525.1 Clostridia bacterium
GCTTTTGTCCGCCGGAGAGTGTGGAGGGGTAAACGTCCCTCTTGTCAAAAAGGTTGATCCTCTTGAGCAGCTCCTCTGCGCGGGCAATAGCCTGCTCCTTTGTCATCAGCTTCAGCTTGATGGGGGCAAAGGTAATATTCTCAAGTATGGTAAAGTGAGGGAACAGGTTAAACTGCTGGAAAACCATGCCCATCTTTTGCCTTACCTTATTGATATCGCACTTTCTTGTGTTTATCTGCTGGCCCTCAAAGAATATCTTACCTGCGGTAGGCTTTTCCAGCATATTGAGGCAGCGCAAAAATGTACTCTTGCCTGAGCCCGAGGGTCCGATGATAACCACCTTTTCGCCCTGATGGATGTCAATGGAGATATCGTCAAGCACCTTCAGCTTGTTATTGAACGTTTTTGTAAGGTTTTTAACTTCTATCACTGCGTGCAAGCCTCCTTTCCATTAACTTGAGTAATGCGGACAAGCCGTAAACCAAAGCGAGGTAAACCAATGCAATGGATATGTACGGGAAATAAACGTCCAACGTCTGGCTGATAACAAGCTCTGCGGCACGGGTAAGATCCATAACGCCAAGGTAACCGATGACGGATGTTTCCTTTATGACCGCAATAAACTCGTTACCCAGCGCAGGGAGGATGTTTTTGAATGCCTGGGGAAGAACGATGCTGAACATTGTGGTAGTCTGGGAAAGTCCCAATGACCTGCCTGCTTCTGTCTGACCTACGTCCACCGCCAGTATACCTGCACGGATTATCTCTGCAACGTATGCGCCTGAGTTAAGACCAAATGCCAGCATACCGATCAGCACCGCCTCACGGGATGAGCTGAACACCACGTTATATATTATCAACAGCTGAACGACGATAGGTGTTCCTCTGAACAATGTGGTGTAAACCTCGGCAAAGGCGTTCAACAGCTTGATCTTGCCTGTCTGCTTGTGGAGCACCTTTATGATGGCGATAACCACACCGATAAGAATACCGATCAGCGTTGCCACAAGGGCTATAAGCAGTGTATTGCCCAAGCCTTCAACAAAAAGCTTGTATCTGCCCTGGCGGATAAAGGTCCTCTCAAACGATTTTGCTATTTCTTCGAAAATTTCGTTCATTAAATCAAATCCTTATCATTTGGAATCAAAAATAATACGGGAGTTTTGGCTCCCGTATTTTGTGCTGTGTTACAATGGAGGATCACTCCATGTCGTCAACTGCGCTGTTGGAATGTGTAACTGTCCACTCGTCGATCTTGCCGCTGGAGATAAGCTCGTTGATGACCTTATCAACTACCTCAAGGAGGGACTCGTTACCCTTTGCAACTGCTGCTGCATAGGATTCGTCAGTTGTGGAGCCGTCAGCATAAACAAGCTCAATAGCCTTGAAGTTCTCATAGTTCTGAGCAACGATCTGTGCAGGAAGCTTATCAACTACAACTGCGTTGATTCCGCCGTTGCTGAGCTCAAGTGCTGCAAGAGCTGCGTTGTTGAATGTCATAACCTCAGCGCCTGTGCCTTCAAGCACGCCCTGTGTATGTGTGCCATCCTCGTTATCAACACCGTTAACCTCGTCGGACATGATGAAGTTACCTGTTGTACCCAACTGAACACCGATCTTCATGCCTGCAAGATCCTCGATGGTATCAACCTCGGAATCCTGGGGAACGATGATGTACTGAACGCTTGTTGCGTAAGAAACGGAGAAGTCAACGGACTCTTTTCTTTCATCAGTAACCGTCATACCTGCAAGAATGATATCAGCCTTGCCGCTCTTAAGTGCAGGGATGAGTGTATCAAACTTAACGTCGTGGATCTCAAGCTCAACACCCAATTCCTCGGCAATAGCCTTTGCAATGTCGATATCAACACCTGCGGCCTGACCGTTGGAGAGATACTCATAAGGAGGGAATGCTGCGTTTGTGTACAATACCAATGTTCCTCTGTCCTTGATCTCGTCAGCTGTGGAGTACTTTGCACAACCTGTTGCGAGTACTGCCAACATTACGACAGAGAGAAGAACTGCCAAAAATTTCTTCATAAAAATTACCTCTTATCTAATATGTATTTACTGTGAATTATATCACATTTTGCGGATTTGTCAATAGTCAAAATGCATTTTTACATCTTTTTTCTTCATAAAATTGCAGAATTTGCTTTGGACGTTGCTTTTCCTTAATATACGGGCATCAATACCGGCTTTTTACCGTTACTGCAGCAGGCGGAAACGGCAAAGCCGTCAATATCGTCATAGATAAATAACCTTGCATCGCCGCCGTCGCTGATGCCGTTTGAGGATGGATAAAGACGGACCGACCTCAGATCCTTGGGCAATCCGTCACCCGTCATCTTGCAGAGGCTTTCCTTTAACGTCCATACGGTAAAGAATACTGATAGCCTGTCGCGGCAGGGGATGAGTGCCTCGTCCTCCCGGGAAACTGTGGCGGAGTATAGCCCGTCGGATATGGGACGTAGCCTTTCACAATCCACTCCGATGGGGGCATCGGATATCCCGCAGCAGACCATTCCGTGGGTGTGGGATATATTATAGAACAGACTGCCGTCCAAAAGGTATGGCTTGGAATGCTCGCCGTAGATTATGCTGCACTCCGAGTACGGCTTTCCTACGTGCTTGGTAAAGACGTAGTCTAAAAGCTGATTTCTGTATCTTTTTGCTGTGGCGGCATACTCCTGCGAGTGCTTGGGATGCGGGCAATCAAAGCGCGTGTAATAAATGGCAGAGATCATACAAAGCCCTCCTTTTTGTAATATTATACAACATCACCTGTTTTTTTACAAGAAAAAGAGGCAAAAAAGAATATTGCATCTGTAAATTGTTAATAATTTGTAAACATGGCAGCTTATCTATTGCCAGTATTTGAATTTTGAAGTATAATATGCTAAGTAACGGATTATGGTTCGTTAGCAGAGATTTCGCGCTCCCACGGAGTGCCAAATAAATATTATCACATTACGTAGCGAGGGCACAAAGCCCCGTGAGAAAGGATTGGTCACAGTAATGGAAGAGATTTTGCAAGTTGTCCTGATGGGCGTAGGCATAGTTTTCTTCGGCTTGATATGTATCATTGCATTATGCTACATAATGAGCGCAGTGCTTAAGAATACGGGCACCAAGAAAGAAGAAGCAGTGCAAGCAGCTCCGGTTGCCGCCGCACAGCCTGTTCAGGAAACGGAGATCCCCAACAGGGAAGAGATGGTCGCTGCTTTGTCAGCAGTTATTGCCGAGGAGCTTGGTAAGGATGTTTCGGCAATTCGTATTGTGTCATTAAAGAAATTATAATTCAAAAGAAAGAGGTAATGTAAGATGAAGAAATATAAGGTAAACGTAAACGGTAATTGGTATGAGATAGCTCTTGAGCTTGTAGATGAGAACGACGTAAAGACAGCAGCACCTGCTCCCGCGGCAGCACCCGCAGCAGCTCCTGCACCTGCAGCAGCTCCCGCACCCGTTGCAGCACCTGCCGGTGCAGAGGAAGTAAAGGCTCCTATGCCGGGTACTATCCTCAACATCCCCGTAGCAGTTGGCGCTGACGTTAAGAAGGGCGACAACCTGATCATTCTTGAGGCTATGAAGATGGAAAACGAGATCAAGGCTCCCAGAGACGGTAAGGTTGCTTCCGTTAACGTTACAAAGGGCGCAACAGTACAGTCCGGTGACGTTCTTGTTACTTTGGCATAATAGATAACCGCTTAATTACGTAGTTTTTAAGAAAGGAGTTATCTACATAAATGGATGCTATTTTAGAGTTTTTGAAGCAGACGGGATTCTACCTTTTCTCTCAGGGAAATTGGAAGATGATCGCAATGATACTGATCGCATTTGTGTTGATATACCTGGCGATCGTAAAGAAGTTTGAGCCCCTGCTCCTGCTCCCTATCTCATTCGGTATGCTTTTGACAAATCTGCCCGGCGCAGGTATGTACCATGAGATACTGTTTGCAGGCGGACATATCCACTGGGATCTGATAGGCGGCGCAGTTGTTACCGAGGAATTTATTGCAGAGCTTAAGGCTTCAGGTGTTTCAGATGCTGTGCTGGCAACCGTAACGGTTGGTCAGAGCATTTCTGTCGGCTTGGTGGACATCCTCTACCTCGGTGTTAAGCTGGGTATCTACCCCTGCCTTATCTTTATGGGCGTAGGCGCTATGACGGACTTTGGTCCCCTCATTGCTAACCCCAAGAGCTTGCTTTTGGGCGCAGCTGCACAGTTTGGTATTTTTGCAGTATTCGCAGTTGCAAGATGCATCGGATTTGATGTTATGGAGGCTTCCTCCATCGGCATCATCGGCGGAGCAGACGGCCCCACGGCAATCTTTGTAACGTCAAAGCTGGCTCCCCACCTTTTGGGACCCGTTGCAGTAGCAGCATATTCCTACATGGCTTTGGTACCTGTTATCCAGCCCCCGATCATGAAGCTCCTTACAACAAAGAAGGAAAGAATGATCGTTATGAAAGAGCTTCGTCAGGTTTCCAAGACAGAGAGAATACTGTTCCCCATCATCGTTACTGTTTTTGTAGCACTTTTGGTTCCCTCCGCAGCTCCGTTGGTTGGCTGCCTTATGCTGGGTAACCTGTTTAAGGAGAGTGGTGTTACGGAAAGACTTTCCAAGACAGTACAGAACGAGCTTTGCAACATCGTTACGATAGTCCTCGGAGTATCCGTTGGTGCAACGGCAACAGCTACAACATTCCTTTCCTTGAGCACTATCAAGATCATCGTTATGGGTGTTTGTGCATTTGCATTTGCAACAGCAGCAGGCGTATTGTTTGCTAAGTTTATGAACTTGTTCCTCCCCGAGGGCAAGAAGATCAACCCGCTTATCGGTTCTGCAGGCGTTTCCGCAGTGCCCATGGCAGCCCGTGTTTCACAGATGGTTGGTCAGAAGGAAAATCCCGGCAACTTCCTCCTCATGCATGCCATGGGACCCAACGTTGCAGGCGTTATCGGCTCCGCTATTGCAGCAGGTGTACTTATAGCGCTTTTCGGCTGATTTTTATAATATAACAGGAGAAAAATATGGCTAATAAACCCTTATTTATTACAGATACTATTTTGAGAGACGCTCACCAGTCACAGGCTGCAACAAGAATGCGCTTGGAGGATATGCTTCCTGCGTGTGAGATGTTAGACGAGGTTGGCTACTGGTCATTGGAGTGCTGGGGCGGCGCAACGTTTGACGCTTGTATGCGTTTTCTCAACGAAGACCCGTGGGAAAGACTCCGTGCTTTGAAGAAGGCAATGCCCAAGACAAAGCTTCAGATGCTCCTGAGAGGTCAGAACATTCTCGGTTACAAGCATTATTCCGACGACGTGGTTGACGCTTTCTGCCGCAAGTCCATCGAAAACGGTATTGACGTAGTGCGTATATTTGACGCCCTCAACGATACGAGAAACATGGAGCAGGCAATGAAGAGCGTTAAGAAGTACGGCGGTATTTGTGAGGCTGCTATCAGCTACACAACAAGCCCCGTTCATAACGAGGAATACTTTATCAACCTTGCAAAGACGTTGGAGCAGATGGGTGCAGACGTTATTGCCATCAAGGATATGGCAAACCTGCTGTTGCCTATCGACGCATACAACCTTGTAAAGAAGCTCAAGGAGACCGTAAGCGTGCCGATCCACCTGCATACTCACAACACAACGGGTACCGGCGATATGACAAACCTTGTGGCTGCATGGGCAGGCGTTGATATCGTTGACTGCGCACTTTCACCTTTGGGTAACGGTACTGCACAGCCCGCAACGGAGGCTCTTGTTGCTACGTTGAAGGGCACAGAGAGAGATACAGGCCTTGATATGCAGAAGCTTTCTGACCTTGCAGTTCACTTCAGAAATGTTGCAGGCAATCTTGAGATCAACCCCAAGGTTTTGCGCGTTTAGACAAACACATTGCTCTATCAGGTTCCCGTCGGTATGCTTTCCAACCTGCTTTCTCAGTTGAAGCAGGCTAACGCAGAGGATAAGTACTACGACGTGCTTAAGGAGATCCCCGAGGTTCGTAAGGACTTTGGTTATCCGCCTCTGGTAACACCTACTTCACAGATCGTAGGTACACAGGCAGTGCTTAACGTTCTTTCCGGCGAAAGATACAAGATGGTAACAAAGGAATCCAAGGGCTTGCTCAAGGGCGAGTACGGTAAGGTTCCCGGTGAGGTTAACGTTGAGGTTCGCCAGAAGGCAGGCATCAGCGAGGATGAGGTTATCACTTGCCGTCCTGCAGACCTTATTGCTCCCGAGCTGGAAAAGTACAAGGAGGAAGCAAAGGATCTTGCAAAGAGCGAGGAAGACGTACTCAGCTACGCATTGTTCCCCCAGGTTGCTACAAAGTTCCTTGAGGAGAGAAACAATCCCAAGCCTGCAGAGCCGGAAAAGACTGAGTCCAACGAGGACGAGGTAAGAGTGCTCTACGTTCAGGATCTTTCCAAGTAATAAAAATTGATTTTTGCAGCGGAGCTTCAACTCCGCTGTTTTTTTATTGACTTTTGACTGTGGGGGTGGTATAATAATCACATCTAATGTACAAACTCCGTTTGTTATAATGTGATTATTGAACC
>JAGBHJ010000222.1 GCA_017935525.1 Clostridia bacterium
CTGTGGCGGATAAAGGGATGGTCGTAATTACACCCCGTATCAAGAATGGCGACGACTGCTCCGTCGCCCGTGTAGCCTCGCTTCCACATGGGAAACACGTTGATGTGGGACAATGCCCATTGGGGCTCTTGCTTCTCCAATACGGAGAACGGCAAAAGACTGATGTTTTTTGAGTTCATACCGATCTCCTTTGATCGTCAGAGTCAGTGGATATTGCATCCGCTAACATATTATGACGGCAGGAGAGGGGATGTGTCACGCCTCATCAAAAATTATAAAGTCAAGAAAGTCCAGCTCGTAAAGCCTGCAAAATCTCGCCCACGCTGCAAAAAACTTTCTGCCGGGAGTAGCGATGCCGTTCATGGCGTTGTAAAGATATGAACGGTGAATTCCAAATCGTTTTGCGAAATCCGCGTAGCTTATACCGCAGTTGAATAACGCCTCTCTTGCTTTTGAAATGTCTAATAACATAGCTTTGTACCTCCGTTTGCTTGATGACAATATTATACTATGCAATTAACGGCGGTTTTTCGGAAAATGTGTATTTTTTAATAAAAAACACTTGCATTATTTTGAATTTGGTAGTATAATACGCAAGGTCGTCTGCGAGGCGGCCCGGAAAGAGGTTTTTACATAGTAAATGGAGAGAATTTTACATTCCTTACAGCATCTGCGTTGGGTAGAAAGCATCGTTGAGTTCATAAGGAGCCACGTTGTTTTGACAGTCGCGTTGACCTTGGCGCTTTTGACGTCTGCCATCGTTACTCCCGATGCCGAGTATTTTGAATACATTGAGTATAAGACGTTGACTTGTCTTTTCTGCACTCTGGCGGTGATATGCGCATTAAAGAATATAAGCTTTTTTACCGTTGTCGCAAGAAAAATAGTCAACCTGACGGGGAATACCAGGGCGGCAATACTTGCTCTGGTATATATCACGTTTATAGGCTCAATGCTTATTGCAAACGACATGGCGTTGATAACATTTTTGCCCTTGGGGTACTTTGTGCTTTCCTCCACAGGCAAGCAGAAGTATATGGCGTTTACGTTTATTATGCAGAACATTGCGGCAAACCTTGGCGGAATGCTGACTCCGTTCGGCAATCCTCAAAATCTGTATTTGTATTCTCATTTTAATATACCCACGGGCGAGTTTATGTCAATAATGCTGTTGCCCTTTGCCGTGGCGGTTGGGCTGATAACGGTGTGCTGCCTTTTTGTAAAGAAGGAGAGCCTTACCCTTAACACAAACAGCGAGGTAAAGCTGGGCTTTGGCAGAACGGCAATATATCTTGTGCTTTTTGCTTACTCCATTGCAATTGTATTTGACATGATACCCTACTGGACAGGACTTATAATCATCCCTGCCTCGCTGTGGTTTATGGATAAAAAGGCATTGAGGGACGTGGATTATCCCTTGCTGTTTACGTTTGTATGCTTCTTTATTTTTGCGGGCAACATGGCAAGGATCGGCGTGGTAAACGACCTTTTGTCATCATTGCTTAACAAAAATACACTGGTGGTGTCCGCACTTTCCTGCCAGGTGATAAGCAACGTGCCGTCTGCGATATTGCTGTCACAGTTTACTGCAAACTACGCAGATCTGCTTGTGGGTGTAAACATTGGCGGCGCAGGAACGCTGATAGCTTCCCTTGCCAGCCTCATTACCTTTGGTGAGTATTCCCACTACAACAAGGACGGCATAAAGAAGTACGTGGTTATGTTCAGCGCATTCAATTTTGGATTTTTGGCGATACTGCTGGTGGTTTGCAGTATATTCTGATAAAAACGGACTGTATATAGCAAAAAGACCTTTGGGGATACTCCCTAAAGGTCTTTTATTTATCTTTGTTATTATTCGATCACGGCATATAAACGTCGTCCGTGATGTTCTCGTACTCCTCAGGCATAAGGAACTGCTTAGCATAGTTGAGGGAGAAGTCAACGCCCCACTCGCCCAGGCCGCCCTTCCAGTAACCGGAATGAGGCTCAAGGGATACCATACCTCTGTAATTCTTTGTGTAGAGCATTGCGAAGAATGCGCCCCAGTTTGTCTGATCAAGACCCATGGGCGGATCGTCATAGCCCTCGCCTGCAATGCGGAGACTGCCCTTGAGGTGGATGTGGTAGAAATACTGACCCCAATCTCTCATCTCCTTCATAAAGTCGGAGCCTCTGCCGATAGCGTGGGAAGTGTCGTACTTGATGCCCAAGCCCTCAACTGCGGGGATGATCCTGCTCCAGCTCTTGGGAGAGTATGTAAAGCAGTTCCATGAGCAGTTGTAAAGCGCGATCTTAACGTTGCGCTCCTTGCCGTATGCAACGATCTTATTCAAAATGTCAATGGCGAACTGGTAATTCTGATCCTCAGAAACACCGTCAGCCCAGTTAACGCCCATGTTATATACGGGGCAACCCAGCTGGGATGCAGCGTCGATGAGTGTCAAGTGGTTCTGGAGCTTGTCCTCCATGAGCTTGCCGTCTTCTGTCTGGATGTGCTCACCCCATCTGCCCATTGAGCCAACGTTAACGTTGTACTTCTTGCAGTATTCCTTGATCTGGGGAACCTGTGCCATAAATGCGTTTGCATCGTTGTAATGATTGATGCAGAACTCCACCCAGTGGAGATCCTTCTTTGCGAGGTACTGGAAGTCCTTTTCTGACCATCCGCATATCATACCTAAGTTAAGTCTCATAATTGTAATTCCTTTCTTTTGTATATATACCTATCAGCGGCTGTAAAGAGCTTACAGGTGATCGTAATATATTTTCTCACGTTCGATGTCGGCCTCCACATTGTCATGCTCTTTTTGCAGACGGAGCATAATAAATGTGTTTTTTATACCGAATATAACAACGAACAGTAACACTGCGTGGGCAAACACGTTGATCGGGTTTGTGCTGCCGAGGCGAGCGATAATAACACCGCAATC
>JAGBHJ010000223.1 GCA_017935525.1 Clostridia bacterium
CTGTCGCCGCCGGAAACTCTTACCGCATGGCTTGTAAACAGCTCAAACCTTGACGTGATAATGCCGTTCCTGAAGCCATCATCAATGTCCACAGCAGCGCCATGGCCCGACGTTCCCTTAAAGTAACAATTCTGCACAAGCACCTGACGGCACCTTCTAACAGAAACTGCGCTGCCGCAGCATCTGCCCAGGTTGAGCCCGTCTATAATAACGTTTTCCGCGCCGTTGCACACGATTATCGGTATTCTGTCAACAACAAATCTGATGTCGCTGTCTGCAGTAGTGCCCTCGGGCGGGTACAGATACATATCGCCCGTCGCTCTGTCAATATACCACTCACCGGGTACATCCAGCTCCTCAAACACGTTGTAGAAGTAGTAATCGTTGCCGGGCTGGTACATAACGCCCCATTCAAAGCAATGCTTACCGCGCATACTCATCTTTTCCTTGTTAAAGGAGCCGATGGGTGCGTGGAGTCGTCCCCACTCTGCGTAAAGCGCACCGTACATCCATATATCCTCGTTCCATTCCCATTCGAGGCATCTGGGGTCGGTAATGCCGATCTCCCACGGATCCTCAAACTTGCCGTCACCCGGCTTGGGGTGGAAGGTCACGCCGCCGCGCTCGTATATCTTGTCGCTCATGGGTATCAATGGCTCACCCTCGTTGGGGTAACGTGCTATCGTCTGGGGGATATTGTTCACCAGCAGCACGGGGCTTGCCTCGCCAAGCATACCGTAATCCGTAATTCCCAGCGACGGAAGATTTACCACCAGCACCTTGTCCCTTACCTCTGCCTTTAAGCGTGCAAGCTTGGTCTGATCCGTAACCTTGCCAAAAGCCTCAAAGGGTATCTTGCCGGATGCGGAAATAAAGGCATCCTCGCCCTTTTCTACCGTAATTATCAACGGAGATGACTCCGTGCCCGAATGCTCGGGGCCTATCTTTACCGTTTGTGTAACATTGTAGTTGCCGCCGCGGATAACGATCTTAGCGCCGCCCTTGCCCTCGGCTCTTTTTACCGCCTCGGCAAGTGTTGCCACGGGCTTTTCCTTACAACCGCAGTTGCTGTCACAGCCGTCCTCTGCCACGTATATGGTGTAGGCGTTGGAGCCCTCAAAGGCGTCCACGTCATAGGGATGTATGACCGTTACCTCATCGGGCAGTTCTGCCTTTGCCGCCATAAAACGGTCTCTTACGCCACCCTCCTCGGTCTTTCGTGCCGCAATGGGCGGGTATTCCTTGGGCATATTCATTTCGATAACAAATTTGTCCTTGGTCACCGTATCGGGCTTATTTTTCAGCATACCTTCAAGTAATGACATATATACCTCCTGATGATCTCACTCCGCAAAATCGTCCACAGGACCCATCTTTTCAAAGGGAGGAGCTACAAAGCCGGGGATCTTTTCAAATACTATTGAGTCGGGCCTCAAAGCGTAGTTCTTGCAAGCCTCGCACACAAAGCCGGGATCATCGTTTGTGATGTAGTTGGTTTCAAGACCAGTTGCGGTCTCTATGCCGTGGTCCAGCTTATAGGGCTTGTCCGCACGGACGATAAGGTTGTTTTCGTAATGGTTGCACCAAGGAGTACGCAGTCTTCTCTCTGCCCAGCCTGACTTTTCCGTGTAGTTGGGGTCCTTGATATCCTCATGCCATTGGTCAAGCGCCTCACAGAAATCTCTGTACGTGGGGTTTCTACCAAGGTAGGTTTCCGTTCTGTAATTGAGGGACGTGCTGTACATACCATCGCACCAGTTGAGCCAATGGCCATAAGAGCTTACCCAGTAAGAAATATCTCCGCCAAAGGCAAAATAGCCTGCGTCAACGCTTATGTTATTGTAGAATACGTGCTCGCCGCCGTTGTGATGGTTGTAGCCTCTGCCGCCTGACGGCCACCACTTACCACCGATGTCCTCGTGACCCGGGTTTACGCCGTTACCGATAACAACGTTGCCGTATGCATACATACCTCTTGACATATCGTCAAAATAGATACCGTAGTCAAGCTTTGCAAAGTCAAA
>JAGBHJ010000224.1 GCA_017935525.1 Clostridia bacterium
ACAATCTAATGATATACTGTCACCCCGATTGGAGCTCCACTCCCGCCAGATATTTTGAAAAGCTGGAGGGCTACTTTGCTATGGAGGTGTGGAATTCCGGCGGATATTTTGAAAACGACATGGATAAGGACGCTCCTTACTGGGACGAGATCCTCAGCCAGGGCAAGCGCTGGTACGGCGTTGCAACTGACGACGGCCACGGCATGGGCGACCATTGCAACGGCTGGGTAATGGTAAATGCGGAAAACAACGTAAACGACATCCTTGCGGCGTTAAAGGACGGAAAGTTCTATTCATCCTGTGGCCCCGAGATATACGATTTCTACGTTGAGAACGGCGTGGCAGTTATTGAGTGCTCCGAGGCGGCAAAGGTAAGGCTTCACAGCGACAGACACCCCGTAAGAGTAAGGCGCGCAGGCGAAACGGGCTTAACGAGAGTTGAGTTTGGAGTTGGCGGCGAGGGCGATGAGTACGACTATATCCGTGCGGTGGTTATCGATAAGGACGGCAAATACGCATGGACTAACCCCATATGGTTTGATTGATAGGAGGATAACATGAAAAGACAACAGGCTTTTGGCAGCGACAAAAAAATGCTTAAGGGTGGCTTGCATTGCCACACCACAAGGTCCGACGGCGCAGGAGATCCTGCGGAGGTCATAAGGCTGCATCACAAGAACGGATACGATTTTTTGGCGATCACAGATCACAGAAATTATAACTACATCAACTACGCTCCAGAGATACCCATAACCATTATCCCCGGTATGGAGTTTGACAGCACGTTTGAAAGAGAGAAGGGCTTCAGATGCTTCCATACTGTCTGCATTGGCCCTGCAAAAGAGGACGGCAATCCCTACGAGCAGGATGTAAAGCTGGATTCGGGCATTTCCACCTGCCAGGAGGAATATCAGCCCTATCTGGATGAGATCCACGCAAATAAAAATCTGACTATCTACTGCCACCCCGAGTGGAGCTCCACGCCTGCCAGATACTTTGACAAGCTTAAAGGCAATTTTGCCATGGAGATCTGGAACAGCGGATGCGCGTTGAATAATCACATGGATATGGATGCGGCATACTGGGACGAGCTTTTGGGACAGGGTATAAAGATATACGGCGTTGCTACTGATGACGGACACAGTATGTCAAACCATTGCTGCGGCTGGGTAAGGGTAAAGGCTGACAACAACATCAGCTCCATCCTTGCGGCGCTGGAAAACGGCGAGTTCTATTCATCCTGCGGCCCCGAGATATACGATTTTTATATTGAGGACGGCAAGGCAGTTGTTGAATGCTCCGAGGCTGTTGCTGTGCGACTGCATTCCGATATGCACCCAACAAGAGTATGCTTTGCAGGTGATGAGCCTGTGACTCATGCAGAGTTTGGCGTAAATAAGGGCTACAAGTATGTCAGAGCCGTTGTAATTGACAAGAACGGCAAGCTGGCTTGGACAAACCCCATCTTTTTGGATGAGGAATAAGAAGAATTGCGGTCGTACAAGCTACGGCCGCTTTTGGTAATATTGAAACAGACGGAGAAGAACATGACTAATAACGCAATAAACGTACATACTCTGGGTACAAGCCACGGCGACTCCACGTTCTGCAGGTTTAATTCGTCAACTGCCTACGAATGCAGTGACGGTTCCATATACCTTGTGGATGCAGGCGCTCCTGTGGAGGCGTCCATGAGGAGAAAGGACCTTAATATCAAGGACCTGCGCGCTGTGTTTTTGACCCATATGCACGACGACCACGTGGGCGGATTGCCCGGGCTGCTGAAGCAGGTGATGAAATACACGGGAGAGCGCATGGATGCGGTGCAGGTGTTTTTTCCTGAGGAGGGCGCAAGGGAGGCGCTTGAGGGTTGGTTTGAGGCACTCCATATTGATACCGGAGGCAGTGCGATCCGGTACGGTGTTACTGCGCCGGGGCTTGTGTTTGAGGATGAAAATATTGAGGTCAGAGCGATCAACACGATGCATCTGTCGCGCCACAGAAAGAGCGTAAGCTTTGCCTACGTGCTGTATTTTAAGAAGGAGGACGTAAGGATACTCCATACGGGTGATCTTTTGTGGACGTTTGAGGATTTCCCCAAGATAGCATTTGAGGAAAGCTTTGACGCCTGCTTTACGGAGGTGACCCACTACGATATTGAGAAGGCTGTGCCCACTCTTGCGGAAGCAAAATTCGGCAGACTGGTATTTATCCACGTGGGAGAGGCTTGGCACACAAGACTGGATTCGGAATGGCGTACCGACGGTGGAGAGAGAAAACTGTTGCAGATATGCAAGCCCCTGCCGTACCACGTTGCGGTGGCTCACGATATGGAGGTATTCTATATAGGGCGTTGACGGAGAATATCTGATCAATGCTCCAAAAGGAGGCAAAATGGATATTTGGGATGAACTTTATTACAAAGCGAGGCAGGTACAAGCCCCTCGGAGTATTTCGCCATTTATAGATGCAGGCGGCGTTGCGGCGGCGATATTGACGGATAAGGGCAATATATACGTTGGAGTATGTATAGACACAGCCTGCAGTCTGGGAATGTGCGCAGAAAGAAACGCCATTGCCAACATGATAACCCACGGGGAAAGCAGGATCACCAAGGTGGTAGCGGTGATGTCCGACGGCAGAGTGGGCAGCCCCTGCGGTGCTTGCAGGGAGCTTATGATGCAACTGGACAAGAATAGCGGCGATATTGAGATACTGCTGGATATAAACACCAAGGAAACAGTAAAGCTGGGTGAGCTGATGCCCGACTGGTGGGGTAGGGATAGAATGTGACGAATAAAAAAGCCTTCTCTTGATCATGAGAAGGCTTTTTTTATGATCATCAGATATCTTCGTCACAGTCAACAAACAAAAATTCGTTTTTGCAGACATTGTCGTAAAGCCCTGCTACTGTTTCATCATTGTAAGGCTTTGCCGTGGGGGAGGGGCTTTGCTCCAGCATTCCGAATTTCTGTTCTTTCAACCCTACTACCGTATTGCCGTAGAAGCAGGGCATAGGGTCCGTGCCGTCAACGTTTGGCGTTACGGAGTTTACGTGCACCAGCATATCGTCGGAAAGACACATCAGATTGTCCTTAACGACGTAATTTTTGGCGTGGTTTGTGCTTGTCCAGCTCTTAATGTGAGCCGCACAGCCTCTGTCGGGGCGTTGCGTGCAAAAGCCTCTGCCTGCGTACCACATTTGGTTGCCGCTGATCTCAAAATCGTCCATCATGCTTTGGTTTTGCTCCCATACTCCGTTGATAAAGTATTCAACGGAATAATTGCAGTATTCCATAACGTTGTTGGAGTAGCGGATATTCTTCATGCTGCAGCAGAGATCGGGGTTGCTTTGTGGAATGGAAAACTGGTTAGTAACTGCGGCGTCGTATATCTGGTAAAAATAGCAGTTGTCTATAATATATCCGTCACAGCTTTCCCAAACCTCAACGGCGTTGCCGTATCTGACAGATTTGTACTGTATTGAGCCGCCGATCCAGCCAAATTCGCAATTTTGTACAGTAAGGCCTCTTGCATTGATAAATCCTATGGCGTGAGAGCCGCAGTATTTGAGGCAAAGATTGTCTATGGTGACGTTTTCAACCTTCGTTTTTGAGGCTATCGTGTGGCCGTGAGGGTTGAATTCTATGGAAGTGAACCTTTCGCCCGGATTCTGCGGGCTGACAAGATATACGTACCCGTCGGTAAGGTCATGGTAAAAATGCAGGTCGTGCTTGATGTCTTCAAGACCGCCGTAGGGCTGCTTTGTGGTGATATTGGTCAGTGTGCCGTCGGCCTTGGCCTTTAACAGCACCTTTATGGCGCAAAGCTCATCGTCGTTGAACACCAATGTGCCAACGTCGTTTTCCCCGATGTGGAATTTCCACAGATCCTTTATATTGCAGGGGGTCCAGAGCGCAGGATCGGCACCGTTTTGTGGCGAGCCCATTATAACGGGCTTTTTGCCGTCGCCGTATGCGGTGTAGGTGACGTTGTTTTGAATGTAAAGTCTGCCGCGCCATACTCCGCCACGCAAAAAGCATACAAAGCTGCCTTGGGGAAGCTTTGTTGTATTGAGCTTTTGCAGACTCTGCCAAGGGGATGCGGGGGAAGTGCCGCAGCTGTCATCATTACCGTTGGGGGACACGTAAAAAACCGTTGTCCCCAATGGAATATCCATGTTTGGCGTGGTGATAATGCTGTTGATGCGCTCATCAGTCCTTGCCCGCAGGGAGGCAAGCTCTGCATTTGTTATCTTTCTGACGGTGTTGTTCATAATACCCTCCTTTGAGTTATTGTAAACATTGTACAGTAAAGTGCTTGATTTGTCAAGAAAAAATTTGCCTTTCGGGTCTTGAAAAAAGAGGGGGTATATTGTATAATATTCACAGAAAAATTTGTTGCCAATCTGGCGGTGTAAGGCCGCTTGCGGAAAGGATACAATATGGATAAATGGATAAACAAGTATAATGACCCGGGCGCTGAATACAGAGCGCATCCGTTTTGGTCATGGAATGACGACCTTGAGGAGGAGGAGCTTCGCAGACAGATAAGACTCATAGCAGAGTCGGGTCAGGGAGGCTTCTTTATGCACGCAAGGGACGGTCTGGATACGGGATATTTGGATGATAATTGGTTCAAAATGGTGAACGTGTGCGCTGACGAGGCAAAAAAGTGCGGTATAGAGGCTTGGTGCTACGACGAATACGGTTGGCCGTCGGGCAGCGCAGGTGGAGTCATCCAGGAGCTGAAGTATGAGAACAACCAGTTTGTGCTCAGATGCTTGCCTCTTAAAAATGGCGAAAAAACAAAGGGTGACGTGCTGGGCTTTTACGGCGTAAATGAGGACCTTACCTACGAGAGAATACTTGCGGATAACGTTGAAGATGCTTTTGCAGGCTTAAAGGACGGACAGAAGCTTTATTACGGCACGGCTCTTGCAGTGGGTGACTATGTTGATGTTTTGAACCCTGCGGTGGTAAAGGATTTTATCGATTACACTCACGGACAGTACCATTCTTCAAATCCCACTGCCTTTGAGTCGGGAATGCTGAAGGGCTTTTTTACGGATGAGGCAGAATATGCTCTGTGTAAAACTCCGTGGACGATGGTTGCGGACGAGGAATTCAGCAAGAGATACGGCTACGACGTCAGGGACCATATCCCTGCGCTTTTCCTGCAGACACCCAACAAGGAGGCTGTAAGATACGATTACTGGAGGATGATATCCAATCTGTTTACGGAATCCTTTATGAAGCAGATATACGACTGGTGTGACGAGCACAAGACAAAGCTGACGGGCCACGTTATGATGGAGGACAACCTGCTTTGCCAGATACACTGTACTGCAGGCGCAATGCCCAGCTACGAGTATATGCACATCCCGGGTGTGGATTGGCTGGGCAGAGGAACGGCTCCCTCCAAGATCGACAAGCGTGAGGGCATCCCGATAGTACCTCTTCAGGTAGGCTCCGTTGCGGCACAGCTGGGCAAAAAACAGGTGCTTACGGAAACCTACGCAATGAGTGGTTGGGACGCCTCCTTTAATGAATTCAGACATCTGGCTGACTGGCAGTACCTCAGCGGTGTAAACTATATGTGCCAGCATCTGGCAGGATATTCCATGCGCGGCAGAAGAAAGAACGACTATCCGCCGTCAATGTTCTATCAGTCACCATTCTGGAAGGAATACAAGACCTTTATGGATTACCTTGCAAGGCTGGGCAATATTCTTTCCGACGGCGCAGACAAGACGGACGTCATGATGATACATCCCATGCAGTCCATCTGGATAAAATATACAAATGACGACCTGTGCGGTGAGGATGCCTTTGATACTGCGTTTATGGAAACGTCGCTTAAGCTGTATGAATACCATATTCCATATCACTTTGGTGACGAAACGTTGATCCGCCGTCACGTAGAGTTGAAAACGGCAAGTTTATAATTGGCAACTGCTCGTACTCCGCAGTTCTTTTGCCGTGGCTTTACGGCTTGGACAGATATACCTGCGAGCTTTTGAATGAGTTCGTTGATCAGGGCGGCAGACTTGCACTTATTTGTGACCCTGCAAAAACCCCCGAGTTTATTGAGGGAAGATACGCAAAGGACGAGCTGGATGCACTTATTGCAAAGGCACAAAAGGCGGACATCAACAACGAAGAAGTGTTTACAAGATTTATTTCCGAAAACGGCTTGGACAAGGTGACCATCTCCGAGCGCAACGGCATCTGCAAGTGCATACATTACAACGTAAAGACATACGATGACGGCAGAAAGGCGTACTTCTTTGTAAATATGGACAGAGAAAACGCTCACAGAGTAAAGATAACCCTCAACGAGGCTGAGGCAAAGGAGCTTTTGGTTGACAGGATGGAATACGTAAGCCATCCGTCGGTAATTCGTGACGGCAAGCTGGAGCTTGAGGTGATATTTGAGCCCATAGAGTCCCATTTATTTGTTGTGGGCGCAGAGGACGAGGCACCCCTTGCGGAGAGATACCGTGAGGCTATAACTACACGCCTTGGCAGCAAGTGGAAAATAAGCAAAGCAAGCGAACCCAACTGTCTGTTGCTTGAATACTGCAACGTGCTGGCAAACGACGGCACGTGGTCTGCACCCATGCACCATTATTTAAGTGCGCAAAGAGCCTTTGGGGTAAGGCAGACTCCTCCTGCGTTGAGATATACGGTAAATATCGGTGACGATGCGGATATTGAGTCATTTGGCGACGTAAGATTGGTGTCCGAATTCAAACTGCCCGTAACCTTTACCGTAAACGGCACAGTGGTGGAGCACGCCTGCGGCGAGTGGTGGTTTGACCACGGCTTTAAGGTGTACCACATCGGCGGTCTGCTGAAGAAGAGTACAAACGAAATAGTAGTGACCGACCTTTGCACGGAAACTCCCGTGGATGGCGGCGTAAGATATTCCAACAGAGCAGAGTACGGCAATATGTACCTTGTGGGTAATTTTGGCGTATTCAGCAACAAGCCCTATATTGAGGCGACAAAGAAGTGCGTATATACCGACGGAGAATTTGTGCTGGGCAACAGACCCACAGAGCTTTTGGGCGGAGAGCTTGTAAGACAGGGTCATCCTTTCTTTGCGGGCACGGTGGTGCTGGAGCAGGACGTTGACGTTGACAACGTTGATGTTGAAAGGCATATCAAGCTTGCATCCCCCTATGCGGCGTACGCAATAGTGTCCGTAAACGGCAACAGAGGCAAGCTGATGTCATGGAATGGCTTTGAGATGGATATCACTCCCTTTGTGACAAAGGGCAAGAACCACATTGAGGTGGAGCTTGCAATAGGCAACAGAAACCTTTTGGGACCGCACCATCTGCAGGTGCTTGAGGAGCAGGGCTCAGGCCCCCGGGATTTCTATCCCTTTGAGCCGTCCAAGTGGCAAAAGAGATACAGCTTTGTAAAGGCGGGACTTGACGAATAACGGAGGAAAAATGAGAACATTTATTTTGGAGCCGGGCAGGATACCTGCACCCATGAGGTTATACGGAGTTGACGATCGGCTGTACAGATTACCTGCCGAGGTGGCAAAAAACGTAAGCAATGCGGTTTATGAAATGTGCGGACAGACGGCGGGCGGCAGACTCAAATTCAGAACGGACAGCAGATACATAGGGATCAAGGCAGAGCTTGAGTCCACAAACATAAATACAGGCATTGACGTAGTGGCTGACGGCTTTTACTGCGGCAAGGTGAGAGGTAATAACGAGGAGGAGGAATACCAATACGAGGGTATGCTCTCCTTGGGACAGAATGACTCCTTTATGGGCATTACAAGGGAGGTTACGGTCTTTTTGCCCAGAGTGGCAAGACCAAAAAGAGTCATCATCACGTTGGACGATGAGGCAACGGTGGCTCCTCCCACGCCCTATAAGATAGAAAAGCCAATTGTATGGTACGGATCATCCATCACTCACGGCGGAAGCTCCAACTCTCCGTCGCTGTGTCATGCGGCAAGGGTGTCCGAGATGCTGGGAGCAAACCACGTCAACCTCGGCTTTGGCGGCAGCGCAATGGCAGAGGTGGCAATGGCGGAGTATATAGCGTCGCTGGATATGACGGCGTTTATATTTGATTACGAGCACAACGCACCCGATATTGAGTACCTCAAAAAGACTCACAAGCGCTTTTTTGACATCGTCAGAAAGGCGCAGCCGGATCTGCCCATAATGATGATATCAAGACCCGACACGGACAGAGAATTCCTCAGAAGCTGCCGCGGCAGACAAGTTATTATGGATACGTTCCATCAGGCTTTGGATGATGGTGACAAAAACGTGGACTACATAGACGGCTTCTACCTTTGGGGTGATGACGACAGACAAAGCTGCACGGTTGACGGCTGTCATCCCAGCGAAAAGGGCTTTGGCAGAATGGCGGATACCATCTATCCCAGATTGCAGGCATTTTTGAAGAAGTGCGGTATTGACTGCTGAAAAGGAGATACTACTATGAAATATATAGTTGAACAGAATAATATTCCGGAGTTTATGTCCGTCCACGGTGTCAGAGAGGATTTTTCCCGTTTTCCGCTGGAGCTGGGTCAAAAGGTCAGCGATAACATGGCTATGTTATCACAGCTTTCTACAGGCGGCAGAATAAGATTTTCCACAAACAGCAAGAAGATAGGTCTGGTGGTGGAGATAGAGAGCACAAATGCAAATACCGCCACCGACGTGCTTTCCGACGGCATCTACTGCGGCAAGATCGAGCCCTTGAATTACGATACGGATACGGTAATGTCGGGCGAGCTGAGCCTTGTGCCCGACGGCATTGAGGATGAGGACAAAATGAAGACTGTAACCGTGTTTTTCCCCAGACCTGCCCGCCTTGTAAGGATGGAGATCACCCTCGACGACGGGGCAGCGGTGGCAAAAGCACCTGATTACGCTATCAAAAAGCCGATAGTGTTCTACGGCTCATCCATTACCCAGGGCGGATGTACTACAACGCCGTCAAAGGCATATACGGCACTTGTGGCGGAAAGACTTGGCGCAGACCACATCAACATGGGCTTTGGAGGCAATGCTCTTGGCGAGGAGGTATTGGCGGAGTATTTCGCAGGACTGGAGATGTCATGCTTTGTGCTGGATTACGACTACAACGCTCCAAACGCAGAGCATCTGAGAAAAACTCACAAGAGATTTTTTGAGATAATCAGAGAGGCAAACCCCGATCTTCCCATTATGATAATGTCGGGTATTTCCCCAAGCTTGTTGAATACGGGTATGTATGCCCGCAGAAGGGTCATAATGGATACATTCCACGATGCATTGGATAAGGGCGATGAAAACGTGGACTTTATTGACGGATGCTATCTGATGGGAAATTACGATATTGCTTCTTGCTTTATCCCCGGAGATTGCCACCCCAACGAAAAGGGCTTTGGCAGAATGGCGGCAGTTGTTGCTCCCAGGCTTGAAGCGTTGATGAACAGAAAGAAATAAAATATCGGTAAATATCATGACAACGGGGAAACAAAAGCCTCCCTTGTGTAAAGTGAGGCTCATTACCGCCCGGTAGTACACCTAAGAGATATAACACACTATATCCTGCAGAGCAATGAATATGCAAAAGGACAGAGAAATCACATTCTCTGTCCTTTTGCCGTAGGGGCGAACTGCGTTCGCCCACGGGCGTTCACAGAACGCCCCTACGGAATCGTTTCCTCGGCAGGTAAACCTTTTTATGAAGGGCACTGTGCTGTTGCCTTGTTGCTCTTGAGGGGTGTTATGCGTAATAATTTTTCTTGCAAAAAACCGCATAATAGTGTATAATACACATATACGAGGGGAAGTGTCGGGATCAGCCGCAATACCCCCAAAAAACAACAGTGTTTTGATGTAAAACGGAGATTTTATAATGTTAAGATTCAAAATGTCAAGGCGAAAGAAAAACAAAAGAAAAGAGCAGATCCAGGGATTGATAAAAAACAGACGGTTTTCCATTTGGGTATCTGCCATATGTAATTTTGTTGTTGCCGTTGCGATGATAATCGGCTTGTTTGTTGCAGAGCCTATTATTCAGTTTAACGTTGTGGTGGGGCAGATAGCCACGGAGACCATCACAGCTACCAGAGACGTTGAGGACGTATATACCACCAATAAGCTCGTTCAGCAGGCGATGGATGCGGTGCAGAATATATACGTAAAGAACACGGAAAAGACCGGCGAGGTCTATGAAAACGTCGGTAACGGCGTGCAGTACGTCAGATACGTGTTTGACAGCATTTATGACGAGTTTGACACGTGGAAAAGCGATAGAATATATTCTCTTGAGCATCCCGGCGAGCCCAACCCCGAATGGACAGAGGATTCCGACGAGCTGAAGGAGTATAATTCAAAGCTGGAGGAATTCAACAGGCTCCAGAACTACTACAATTCCATCGAGTTTTCTGATGTGCTGGCAGATGAGGAGATATTTGGGCAGGTATATACCACTAAATTCTGGAACGAGGTAAACCAGGCGACGAATTTCTATTTTGACACCGAGGTACTCAGAAAGATAGCCTACGCTACGGAAAACGAGGTTGCACTCATCGAGAGTAACGTGTCCCAGATAGTGTATTCCAAGCTGGACGCAGGCATCAAAAAGGACGAGCTTGAAAATACCATGGCGGACATCAGGGAGCTTTTTGTAAGAATGGGCTTTGATGCCGAAAGTGACATGATGAGCATTCTTGACGCCATTACGTCCCACATGACCTACAACGTTGAGTTTGACGTGGAATCCACCGAGGAGGCAAAGAGAATAGCCGCAGAGGCGGTTGAGCCTGTTGTATACAAAAAGGGACAGATAATCATCACGGCAGGACAGCCCATAACGGAGGCACAGTACAGCCTTATTGAGGATCTGGGATTGCTGGAGTCGGGCAGAGGAGAGTATTCAAACTATATCAGTCTTGCCGCGGCAATATTGGTGCTTTGCGCCGTTTGCTTTGGTATGATGATAGTTTACAGACAGACCACCATTTCCAACCCCAAGAATTCCGTCATTACGGCGTTGCTGACGATAATATCCATGTACCTTTACATTTTGGTAAAGTCACAGAACGTTTATATCTGTACTCCGTTGATAGCGGTAATGCTGATAACGATGCTTGTAAACGGCAGAATGGCTCTGATGGTGGCCATACCCCTTTCGTTGTTTGCGGGAATGTACACGGGCGGTGATTTTTCCGTAACGTTTGCATTTGGAGTGGCTTGCGTGGTTTGTGCTTGTCTTATGAGACGGGTATCCACGAGCCGTTCAAAGGTAATTATGGTGGGCGTTTTGAGCGCGGTTGCAGAGGCGGTGATAGTTTTAGCCATGGAGTATTACATGACTGCAAAGCTGGAGGCGCTGGGTCAGAACGTGTTCTGGATATTGGTTGGCGGCATACTTTCGTCCGTATTGGCGGTGGGCTTGCTGTCGCTGTTTGAATATACGTTCGGAATAGTAACGCCTATCAGACTGCTGGAGCTTTCCAACCAGAGTCAGCCCATACTCAAGAGATTGCAGATCGAGGCGTCGGGCACTTACCACCACAGCATCATAGTGGGTAATATGGCGGAAACTGCTGCAAACGACATCGGTGCCGACGGACTTCTGGCAAGAGTTGGCTCATATTATCACGATATAGGCAAGCTGGTCCATCCCAGAATGTTTAAGGAAAACCAGGCGGATGACCATAATCCCCATGACGACCTTGCGCCCGAGGTCAGCGCAAGAATAATAATCTCCCACGTTAAGGATGGTCTTCAGCTGGCACATCAGCACAGAGTGCCAAAGCTTTTGCACCAGTTTATTGAGGAGCATCACGGCAGTACGGTGGCTTCTTACTTCTACGTAAACGCTTGCAACCTCTACGGCGAGGAAAACGTCAATATTGAGGACTACAAGTACAGCGGCAAGATACCCTCCACAAAGGAATGTGCCATCGTTATGCTGGCAGACACTGTGGAGGCTGCGGTAAGATCTATGAAGACCCACAGCCCCGAGGAGATAGAAAAGATGATAGACAAGCTTGTTGACGGCAAGATCGACGCAGGTCAGCTGGATAATTGCTCGTTGACGTTTATGGAGCTTGCGGTAATAAAGCATTCGTTCCTGACTATTCTTTCCGGAACGTACCACAGCAGAGTGGAATACCCACAGTTAAAAGGAGAAAACAATGAATAACAGAATAAAAATAGATTTTTTTGAGGAGACGGATGACTTTGAGCTTACGCCGTCATTGAAGGCGTATATCAAAAGAGCGTTCAGCGAGGCGGTAAAGCTTTACGAGAATGAATACACCGCCCAGGTGTCCGTAAGCTTTGTGGGCGAGGATGACATAAGAGAATATAACCGAGAAAACAGAAGCATCGACAAGGTGACTGACGTTTTGTCCTTCCCGTTGTTGGATTATAAGGAGGGCGAGCTGGATTTTGACGCCCTTACCGACGGCGAATTTGACGAGGACGGCAACCTGATGCTGGGCGACGTGGTAATTTGCACCAACGTGGCAAAGGCACAGGCGGTGGAGTACGGCCACAGCGAGGAAAGGGAGATAGTATATCTGTTTGTCCACAGTATCCTGCATCTTATGGGATTTGACCATATGGAGGATGAGGAAAAGGCAAGAATGCGCCTGGCAGAGGAAAAAATAATGGGAAAGATAGGACTTACCAGAGATGAGTGAATTCAAAACGGGATTTGTTACTGTTGTAGGTAAGCCAAACGTGGGTAAGTCCACGCTTATCAATGCTCTTTTGAGGGAAAAGATCAGTATTGTTTCACCCAAACCCCAGACCACCAGAAACAGCATCAAGTGCATACTGATGGGTGACGATTACCAGGTGATACTTGTGGATACCCCCGGAATTCACAAGCCCAAAAATGCCCTTGGAGAGTACATGATGAAGGCCTGCAGGGAGGCAATGGAGGAGGTTGATTGCATTCTTTTTGTCATCGACCTTGGCACGGGTATCGGCCCCATGGATGAGGCTATAATCGAGAGCCTTAAAGGGGTAAAGACTCCCATTGTATTGGTGGGTAACAAAAAGGACAAGGTGACAAACGTCAAGGCAAAGGAGATAGCAGATTCCGTAAAGGCACAGCTTAACGTAAAGGCGTTTGTGGCAGTATCCGCCAAGGAGGAAAAGAACGTTGACGGAGTTATCCCTGAGGTATTAAAGTTCATCCCCGAGGGTCCCATGCTCTACCCCGAGGATTATCTGACGGACCAGCCGGAAAGATTTGTTGTATCCGAGATAATAAGAGAAAAGGCAATGCTGCTGCTTTCTGACGAGATACCCTACGGCATAGGCGTTGATATCGTCAGAATGTCCGACAGACAGGATAAGCCCATTGTTGACATTGAGGCAAACGTTATATGCGAAAGGGAGTCCCACAAGGGCATGGTCATCGGCAAGGGCGGCAATATGCTTCGCAAGATAGGCTCTGCGGCAAGGGAGGACATTCAGTCCCTTTTGGGTGTGCAGGTCAACCTGAAGCTGTGGGTAAAGGTGCGTGACGATTGGCGTAACGACAACCTTACCATTCGCTCGCTGGGCTACAAATGATACGTGGCGGTGCGGTAAATATTACGGGGCTGGTGACGTCTGTCAAAAACAAGGGTGACAGCGGCAGACTCGTGGAGATATTTACCCAGGATAAGGGCATAGTGTACGTTTTTGCTCCGGGAGCAAGGCGTCTTTTCAGTAAATACATGGCGCTGACCCGCTTGTTTGCTATTGTGAGCCTTGAATGTGTGCCAAACGGGGAGTTTTA
This sequence comes from Clostridia bacterium, assembly GCA_017935525.1. GTDB lineage: Bacteria > Bacillota > Clostridia > HGM11327 > HGM11327 > SIG351. The sequence goes on from JAGBHJ010000224.1 coordinate 13,782, forward strand.
CCTCTTAAAGGACGGCAGGCAGCTGGGAGGCTTTGAAAGCATTGAGAGGGATGCGATAAAATTTGCCATCGTGGCTGACGTAATCAAAAATTTGAGGATAGTGTCCCAAAACAGTACCAATAAGGAGAAAATAAGCGCTTTGCTGATGGTGCTGGCAGAGCTGGCTGACAAATGCGGGGACTTTGAGGCTGACAGCAAGGCTCTTTTGACTGCGGTGGATAAGGTCTATATATACGTGCTGGCGTATGAGGGCATGGACGTGACGGGGCTGGCACGCAGGGCGAGGTATTCCGATGCTCTTGTGGCAATGTGCGAGTATATGAAAGGGCGTACGGTTTCCCATGTGATGACGGACGAAAAGGTCTTTGAAAATTCTGACGAGGCGTACTGTACGCTGGCTGATATATACCGCGAGCAGTTTGATATGACGATAGACAAGGATATCATCAGAATATAATTGTAAATTTTTTGTGAACTGGCACAAAACGATCGATTTGCTATTGCAAAAAATCGGATTTTGTGGTAAAATACAACAGTTGATAAAGTGGTCGGGTATAGCTCGGCTGCTCCTTGGGAGCTGTTCTTCAGCTCTCCGTAAAGTCCATAGGGAGGTGAAAATAATGAGAAAGTACGAAACAGTTTATATCCTTCGTCCTGACATGGATGAGGCTGCTTGCGACGCAGTTATTGCAAAGATCGACGAAACGATCACAGCTAACGGTGGCGCAGTAGAGCAGACTGACAAGTGGGGTCTCAAGAAGCTTGCTTACGCAATCGACGATTACCGTGAGGGTAGCTACGTTGTTGTTACATTCAACGCTGACAGCGCAGTTATCAAGGCTCTTGACTACGTTTTCAAGGTAAACGATGCGATCCTCAGATACTTGGTTATCAGAGTAGATGAGTAATTGAGAGGAGTTTGAATTATGAACAAGGTAGTTTTGGTAGGAAGACTCACAAAGGACCCTGAGTTGCGTTATACACAGAGCAATATCGCCGCTGCAACCTTTACACTTGCGGTAAACCGCAATTACAAGAATGCAAACGGCGGCTACGATGCAGACTTTATACCCGTTGTGGTATGGAGAGGCCTTGCGGAGATGCTGTCAAAGCGTCTTAAGAAGGGCTCAAGAGTGTGCATCAGCGGCAGAATACAGACTCGCTCGTATGATGGCAACGACGGTCAGAAGCGTTACGTTACAGAGGTTCTTGCAGAGGATGCAACGATCATCGACTGGGACGGCCCTCAGGGTGGCTCAGGTAACGCAGGCGCAGGCAACGGTTTTGCGAACGACATGAACGTTCCGCCGGCAGGCTTTACATCAATAGACGATATTGATGATGAAGTTCCGTTTTAATTAAAAGAAAGGATATAACAGCTATGGTTGATAAGAAGCCTCATAACATCAAGAGAAAAAAGAAGGTTTGCGCTTTCTGTGCTGAAAAGAGCGAAGTTATCGATTACAAGGATGCTTACAAGCTCAAGAAGTACATCACAGAGCGTGGCAAGATCCTTCCCAGACGTATCACAGGCAACTGTGCTAAGCACCAGAGAGAGTTGACAACAGCTATCATGCGTGCTCGTCACCTCGCACTGCTTCCTTACGAAGTAGAATAATGACAAAAAGGCCGGTACGGTATTTCCGTATCGGCTGTTTTTTATATAAACTGCAGAATTTATGTTCATTCGGCATATCGGTCTTGCTTATTAAGACGTTGCTGTCGCAGCTGCCCATGTTCTTGAGACAGGGCTGTTGCAGGGGGGATATGCCCCAAGCAAAAGGCGTTGTGTTCCTGAGGACACAACGCCAACTCTATTCGCCTGCAGCGAGTTATATTGCTTCGCAGTTATATTTGGACTTCGTCCAAGTGATATTTGCTTTGCAAGTTTGGAAGGCGAATGGAATATCACTAAGTCCAACGGACTTAATATCACTTTCGCAAAGCGAAAATATCACGCTGACGAACGTCAGTATATCACTAAAAACTATCAGGAAGT
>JAGBHJ010000225.1 GCA_017935525.1 Clostridia bacterium
ACCTACCGTGCCGTAGTGAATTGCAGAGGTGTCCTCAACTTGGGCAAGCTGATTGATATAGCCCACCAAAGTGGGGGATTCGTAAAACCTGTTTTTGAGGGCGATGCCCTTGTATTTTACGTAGTCGGGTGTGGAGACCTCAACGGTGCTCTTTGGCTTAAAGTATCTGATGGCTCTGTTGATGAACGTATCAAGATCCTCGCTGTCACGTCCCGTGCTCCAACCTCCCACAATAAACTTCTTAACAACGGATGTTCCGGGCTCAAGTGTAAAATATCCACGGCTGTATTCCTTTTCGGTGTTACTTCCGCCGAGGATGGTATCCTTTTTACCATCCAGCATCACACCGCCGGAAAGCATGGTCAACAGCACTACGCCGTCCTTTTGTACCACGCCGAGGCTCCATTCATTGTCCGGTGTCTCGTGGGGGAGAACTCTTGACGGATACGAGAACAACCCCATGCATGGCCATGAGTTGTGCTTTGTATCTGTAAGTGCAACTGCCGGTATGGGAAAGCGGTGCTCCTCTGCAATATAGCCGCCGCCTGCCAAAAACTCTCCGCAAAGCTGACCGTTATCGTCCAGCGTTTTGTCGTAATGCATCGGCGGGATGATCAGCGTACTGCCTGCCTCCGCCTTGACGGGTATTGCAATTCCCAGCATAAGGTCACAGAGTGGCTCACTCGATGTGTTTTTCCACTCGGCCTCTATGGAAAGGTCACCCGTATCCAGCAGGGATATCGTGAGCATCACCATAAAAGTGCCGTTTTCTGCAAGAACTGTAAGAACATTATCCTCGTCGGCAATGTCGACGATGTCAAACTTCATTCTTTCAAGATTCCAGGGCCTCGAAACTGACATCCTCAGCATTCCGCACACGTCAATGTCGTAAAGCTCCTTTTCGTCCGCCATCACCGTCACCTTAACGGTGGAGTCGGTGTATCTGTATGTCAATAAAAAATTATTCTCTGTCATTTTTCTCCTTATATTCCGACGGTGACATTCCTACCTGCTTCTTAAAAAGCCTGAGGAAATAATACTCCTCGTCATAACCGCAAACCTCTGATAAAAGATCCAGCTTGGGGTATTTGTCCCTCTTGTTGAGTATAAACTGCTGTGCAAATTCGATCTTTTTTCTGTCGAAGAATTGCTTTACGGTCTCGCCCGTCACCAGCTTAAACTTTTTGCTTACGTTAGACCTGGTAAGGTCTGCCGTAGCCATAAAATCGCTGACCTTATATTCCGGGTCGGAAATGTTCTGTATCAGCTCTGCCTTATATTCGCCTACCTCACGCTCCGACGCGGACTCGGACATCAGTTTCTCCAGCTGGTCAAAGATCAGCTCCATAAGACCGTCGCAAAGACCCTGGTATCCGCGACTGCTTTCCATATCGCGCCAATAGAGGTATTTTTTGATATCCTGCCCGATCATTGTGTACTCGCTGTCTGAAAATACGCAAAGGGGCTCACGGGCAATTGGGCGATCCGTGGTAAAAAGGATACGCGCAAAGCGGATGCCGTCCCTTGAATAAATGCGAGCCTGGGGAGCTTGCGGCGGAATATAAGCGATACTGCCGTCATGGAGGGGGTGACGCTTTTCCGCGGTGATCAGCTTTGCATCGCCGCTTTTGTAAAAATAGAG
>JAGBHJ010000226.1 GCA_017935525.1 Clostridia bacterium
CCCTCTGACGAGGGAGGTGGCAAAAATCTTTGATTTTTGACGGAGGGAGAGATTGTAAAGAACCACAACAATTGCTCTCCCTTACTTCAATCAAAGGTAGCCATGAGAAACGCCTCACAAATGACAACCTATGATGGAGAAAGTAGTAAAGACCACAATAAAACGCAATAATTTCTCTCCTTCAGTCAGCTTCGCTGACAGCTCCCTCGTCAGAGGGAGCCATGAGAATCGCATCACCATTGCCTCCCTCTGACGAGGAAAGAAGCAAACTCCACAATGGGATACAATAAAAAAAGATAATCAAAAACCCGACCCATGATAACCATAGGTCGGGTTTATTCTTATTATTCCATTCCCTCTTTATATCAAAGAGCGTGCTCCTTGAGGTACTTGATGCTTCTGCCAACGTCATCAAGAGGTGTAGGCTGAGGATTGTCGTTCTCAAGAACCAGCCACTCCAGACCAAGGTCCTTAGCAAGCTTGATAACCATTTCCAGATCGTTATCACCCTCACCCAAAGCGCAAGGAGATCTGCCGATACCGTCCTTAATGTGGAGGTGAACCATTCTGTCCTTGTTGTCCATACAGAACTTGTATGTGTCGATACCTGCAACGTAGCTCCAGAAAGTATCGATCTCAAGGTATGCACCCTTCTTAAGAACGTCAATAGCAACTCTGCCGGACTCCAATGTCTTGAACTCACCGTCATGTGTGTGGTAGAAGAACTTTACGCCCTTGCTCTAGCCGTACTTGTTAGCCCATTCAAAAATAAGGGATGTGCGCTCTGCCTCTGCATCTGTGCCGTGTGCAGCGCCGCCAACGCCGATAAGGTTCATGCCCAGCTCCTTGTGAAACTCGATAGTAGCATCGATGTTCTCAGGCAAGAAAGAGCTTGTGCCTGTGTGTGTACCTGTTGCTACGAGGCCGTTGTCGTCCAATGCCTTCTTGATAGTCTTGGCATCCAAACCATAGTAACCTGCAAACTCAACGCCGTCAAAGCCCAAAGCCTTCAGCTTGGGGAAAATGTTGAGCAGACCCTCTGCGTTCTTGATCTCATCACGCAATGTGTACAGCTGTACTGAAAATTTCATAATAAAATCTCCTTTTCTTCTGTAAATTTATACTACGGGCGCACTTGCCCGCCGTTTAATATTCTACTTTTTTATTTTACTACATTCCATTTCAAATGTCAAGATGTTTTTTCCAAAAAAATCGATACATTTTGTCCGCCCCTCCAATCATTAGTTGTTTTTGCAACATTTTTCCGCAAAAACTGTTGACTTTTCACCCTCAATACTGTATAATAGATTTTGTTATTATTTTTTGTAAAGGAGTTTGAAATGATTTTTGGTAAACACATCAACATCTATTACCTCAAGCATCTCCACCGCCTTTTGTTGGGTGCCGTGGCGTTGTTTTTGGTAGATTATTTCCAGTTGAAGATACCCGAGCTGTATAACCTTGTGGTCAACGGCATGAACGACGGTGTTGTCACTATCGACGGCGTCCCACGGGAATTTGACATTTCCGTGCTGTTGGACGAGATCTGTGCTCCCCTTATCCTCATCATCCTGGTGATGGTAGTGGGCAGATTTTTGTGGCGTATCTGCTTTTTTGGCGCAGGCAGAAAGGTAGAGACCTCCGTCAGAAGCGAAATGTACGCACATTGTTCCCAGCTTTCCCAGCAGTATTATCAGGTAAACAAGGTTGGCAACCTTATGTCCCTTTTCACCAACGACCTTGAAACCATACAGGAATGCTTTGGTATGGGCATTATGGAGTTTTCGGACGCGTTGCTGTTGGGCACGCTTGCCCTTGTAAAAATGTGGCGTATGAACGGCGTGCTGACTCTGCTCTCCCTTATCCCCATGGGCTTTTTGCTGGCAGTAGGTACTATCGTGGGCAAATCCATGAGCGACAAGTGGGAGGCACGTCAGGCGGCATTCTCCGACCTTTCGGATTTTGCCCAGGAGGATTTCTCCGGCATGGCGGTAATAAAGGCGTTCGTCAAAGAATTCAAGGAGCTTTTGGCATTCCGCTGGCTCAACAAAAAGAACGAGGACGCAAACATTGCTTACACAAAGGCTTCCACGTTGCTGAATATATTCGTTACTCTGTTTGTAGAATCCGTCATATGCATCATTCTGGGCTATGGTAGCTACCTTGTAAAGCAGGATATATTCAATGCAGGTCAGCTGATAGAGTTCATAGGCTACTTCAACTCCATCATATGGCCTATAATGGCTATCTCCGAGCTTATCGATATGACGTCCCGCGGCAGAGCATCCCTCAAGAGAATAAGCGAGCTGCTTGATGCCCCCATTGACGTAAAGGACAATGACGACGTTGTTGACGTTGAAGCCCTCAACGGCGAGATAGAATTCAAAAACCTCACATTCCGTTACCCATCCGGTGACTACGATGCCCTTTCCGACGTTTCATTCAAGATCAAAGCGGGCGAAAACGTTGGCATTGTCGGTAAGACGGGCTGCGGTAAGACCACCCTTGTGGATCTTATACTGCGCACATATAATGTGCCCGACGGCACGGTGTTTATTGACGGCAGGGACATCAACACCCTCCCCATACATACCGTAAGACAAAATGCGGCGTACGTGCCCCAGGATAATTTCCTTTTCAGCGACACAATAAAGAGCAACATCGCCTTTGCCACAGTGGATCATGACCAGACCCCCGACGATGACGACGTCACCACCGCGGCAACCCTTGCCGACGTCCACGACAACATAATGGGCTTTGGTGCAAATTACGAAACAGTTTTGGGCGAGCGCGGCGTTACGGTTTCGGGTGGGCAAAAGCAGAGAATATCCATCGCAAGAGCGCTTATGAAGAACGCGCCCATACTTATTCTGGATGACTCCGTTTCCGCTGTTGACACAGACACGGAAAAGAAGATACTTAAAAACCTCAACGACACCCGTAAGGGCAAAACCACCATCCTTATTGCCCACAGAATTTCCACCGTTGAGAATATGGACAAGGTCCTCTTTTTGGAGGACGGCAGGGTAGCGGCATTCGGCACACACCAAGAGCTTTTTGAGTCCTGCGAGGGATATCAGAATTTGGTAAAGCTGCAAAAGCTGGATGAAGAATGGGGAGGTAACTGATATGTATCAATATTATCCTATACTGATCGTCGGCGCCATCATCGGCGTATTCTCCATCATATTCACCGTTGCCTTTATTATGATGAAGGACAAAAAGCAGGCAATCGGCTTTGACCGTAACATGAAGGACTCAGTCATCATCCGCAGGCTGATAAAATACGCCAAGCCGCACATAATGGGCTTTGTGTTCGTGTGGATAATTATGC
>JAGBHJ010000227.1 GCA_017935525.1 Clostridia bacterium
CCCTACACCTCTCTCGCGCAAAATAACCCCCTCCCCGACAAATACCGTCGGAAAGGGGGATTATCATTAGTCGATTCTTGCAACTCTGTAAACCAGGTTGTATCCGGGCTCAAACTTTACCTTGTTAAAGGTCAGCTTGCCGTCCTGCTGAACAAAATCAAGCTTCCATCCGTTATCCATCATGGTAACGCTCTTGACGTCCTTGTCGATAGCAACAGTCACGTCCTCGCCGTTGGGGTTCATGATGAACAGATAGTGGCACTTGTTGGCGTTGTCGTACATGAGGAACTCTGTATCCGTGCTGATCTCCGTTACCACCTCATCAACGTCACGGATAGCGGGATCGTGGAGCTTTGTCCAGATGCCCAGCTTCTGCAAATATCCCTTATCGATGTCGCAGAGCATACCGTTTGCCATGGGACCAACGTTCAACAGCAGGTTTGCCTTGTTACGTCTGCAGAAAATAAGGTTCTCCAGCATCTCGCTGACGGGCTTGTAGGAAAGATCCTGCTCCATGTATCCCCACATCGTGCCGAATATCTGGCACATTTCTCTTGCAACGTACTTGGGACAATTTTCAAATGACATGGGTGACGGCTTGCCGCGCTCGTATGTAAGGCTGTCGATCTCGATGTGGCCCAGCTTGCCCATGTTGTCGCCCATACCCGTGTTGTTGATTATCATCGCCTCGGGCTGATACTTTCTGATAAGACCGTAGAGAGCATCCTCCTCCCAATCGTCGTTGGGCTTTGCCCACCAACCGTCAAACCACAGACCGCCTATCTTGCCGTAACGTGTGCAGAGTATTTCCACGCTGTCACGCAAATATTTCAGATATGCCTTGAAGTCCGTTTCGAAAAGCGGATTATACCAGTCGATGAGGGTGTGATAGAAGAACGGGATGATGTCCGCCTTGTTACACTCGTCAACAAACTCCCTTATAAGGTCCCTGCCTGCTGCAGAGTGAGGTGCGTCGTATTCGTTCATACCGCAGGTATCGTAGAGGGAAAAGCCGTCGTGATGCCTTGTGGTGATGGTTATGTACTTACATCCTGCGTTTTTGGCGTTCTTAACAAGCTCCTTTGCCCAGGTCTTGTTGACCTTGAACTTCTTCATGCACTTTTCGTACTCCTCCTGGGGGATGTTTGCCTGGTGCTTTATCCATTCTCCTCTGCCCAGCACGCTGTAAAGTCCAAAATGAACGAACATACCAAAGCCGAGCTTTTCAAAATCCTTAATGTACTGCTTAACGATCATTGTTATCTATCCTTTCCGTGATAAACTGTAAACGGCAACCGAATTTTGCGACTTGCCTTTAGCATATTATAGCACATAGCCCCCGATTTTTCAATGAGTATTATTCTTTTGAAGTAAAAATATCACTATTTTCCTATTTTTCAAAAAATGTGAAAAAAGGGCTTGACAAAAACTGTTTTTTGCAGTATAATATACGTGTTCTTTTGGAGGACACCACGTCGCGGGGTGGAGCAGCTGGCAGCTCGTCGGGCTCATAATCCGAAGGTCGTAGGTTCAAGTCCTACCCCCGCAACCAATCAACATATGGCGGCGTAGCTCAGCTGGCTAGAGCATTCGGTTCATACCCGAAGTGTCAGCGGTTCAAGTCCGTTCGCCGCCACCAAAGATCCTGCACGGTAGTGCGGGATCTTTACTTTTTCACCCTTCACTTTGTCTGAATTTACCCTGCAAAATTGTGTGAATGATACATATGAATTCCAAATAATAACGGTAGCTTTTCGCAATGGCGGAAAGCTTTTTCTGTATTATTGGACTCGGTTTTCCGCAGTTGAGTCAATAACAACTTTTGCGTCATTGATAAACGTGCATTACAATGATATAATAATAGTGCTTCCAAGCAAGTTTAAGTGACCAAAGGAGAAAAAGGATGTTTTACTTATCAGAAAATCTAAAAAAGTATCGTATTATGAAAAACCTTACTCAGGAAGACGTTGCAGAATACCTGGGTCTTACCCCTCAAAGCATTTCCAAATGGGAACGGGGGGAATGTTATCCCGATATAATGCTTCTGCCTGCATTGGCAAATATATTTGAAACAAGCGTAGATCTTCTTATCGGAATGGACACAATACGGGCGCAGGAAACACGCCTTAGTATTCACAAAAAAGCTTCTGAATTTCAGCGTAGTGGTGACTATGCTTCAGCAGAAAAGGTATATAGAGATGCTTTGTTGATATATCCCAACAAGCCCGGAATGATGTTGGGACTTGCAGGGGTATTAGCCCTGCAAAACAAAACAGAGGAAGCAATAGAGCTGATGGAACGGGGGTTGCCAATATCCATAAACGAAAAGCAAAAGGCAACAATGCGCGCTACCCTTTGCTTTTGTATCTGAAATGCGGAAGGACGGAAAAAGCAAATGCGCTTGCCTGTGAGCTGCCCCACGCAAGAGAATGCAGAGAAGCGATCCAACCGCGTATTCAAATGGGACTTGATGAGTCGGAAATAGACGACAGTATCCGAAATATTCTTTTAGGTGATTGAATAAGCCCAATCACCACCTCCCGTCTGACCTACAAGCACGGTACACATTGTACTTTTTAGATAGGATATCGCCGTGGAACGGATTGATTTATTCTGTTCATTGTGGTATAATAATTACACTAATGAAAGAAGCTTCGCTTCTTCTGATGTAATTATTGAACCAATTGAGGTAGAAATGCGGATAGCGCATTTCATTATGGTATAATAATCACAACTAAGGAACAAACTGCGTTTGTTATGATGTGATTATTGAACCATATGAGGTAGAAATGCGGATAGCGCATTTCATTATGGTATAATAATCACAACTAAGGAACAAACTGCGTTTGTTATGATGTGATTATTGAACCATATGAGG
>JAGBHJ010000228.1 GCA_017935525.1 Clostridia bacterium
AGAGGCGAGTGGATATACGGACTCACTCCCGACTTTGCCGAGGACGGCTACGGAAATGCACCCTCACGTGTCTACAACACCACCTATACCGAGGTCAAGGACCAATGGGCGTACCACGGAACAAGCCAGGTAATTCTTGCACACAACATTCTCCGCGGAGACGAAAGAGTTGACGTAAACAACATCGGTATAACAGGTATTTCCTGGGGCGGTGTAGGAACTGCACAGGTCATCGGCTACGACAACCGCTTCTCCTTTGCTATTCCGATCTACGGAACAGCATATCTGGCAAACGAGATGCACTCCTTTTCAAGCTTTGGCAACGATTACGTTGATGCTCTCTGGGCGCCCGAAAGAAATCTTTCAAATGCAAAGGATATGCCCATTCTCTGGCTTGCATACAATGATGACAACAATTTCTCAGTACCTGCATACTGCGATTCCTATAAGCACACCGCAGGCTACAACGATAAGAACCTTCTCGTAATGCTTGGCAGCTGGGGACATTCCCACAGCGCAGGCTGGGGCAAGCCTCACAGCTATATCTTTGCCGATTGGATAACCTACGGTGAGAAGGGAATGGTAACCTTCGTAACACAGCCCAAGGGCAGAGAGGTCAACTGCCGCATCAATATCCCCAAAAACGTAACGGGCTCTGTCATAGCGTACGTCCACTACATCACAGAACCCATGTCATACAGCAAGTTCGACAAGTTTGGCTGGGGAAACAGCTATATGTTCCTTACTCAGAAATGGCAAAAAACACGCTCCTGGCTGAAGGTTGACAAGACCACGGGTACCGTCAGCGGTACTATCCCCGAGGAAGCCAAGGGCTACTATATCGAGCTTCAGTACAAGGTAAGCAAGCAGGTATGCCAGTCAAGCTCCATATACGTAGCGCTTGATGATTAATAATCATCCGGAAACACGAAACGCATAATTGAACGATCACCCGCAGTGCTGTGCTTGTAAAGCAGCATTGCGGGTGATATTTATTCTTTTTCCATTAAAACAGATATTGCATACTCTGCCGCCTCACTGAGAGGTCGGTCTCGCTTGACAGCCACAACGGGCTGACGTGTATACTTTGTACCGTTTATATCCAGTACGGTCATACCGTGGGTATTCTCATGCTTTACAAACTGTTCGGGTAAAATAGCGGCAGCAACTCCCGATCTCGCAACCGCCCAAACCGTATTCAATCCCACTACCTCTACGGCTATGTTGGGGAGGAATCCTGCGGAAATACAAAGCTTTTCAAAAAGCTGCCGCATCTCCTGTGACTGACCTACCGTAACAAAGGGAAGGTCCCTGCACCAAGAAAACTCCACTACCTTCTGCTCTGACAGGTTGTGTACAAGCTCCTTGAGCTCATCGGGTAACACCAGCACCAGCTTATCCGGTTCAAGAGGCTGTATATCCAGTAATGCATCGTCTACCGGAAGATTTACTATGGAAAAATCGTATTTCCCTTCAGCGGTTTCACCGCGAAGAATATCGTTTTTTATCTCGTTGAGCTTTATTCGTATACCGGGGTATCTCCGGCGCACCTTTTTTATCATATTAAGAACAAGATATGAGCTTCTGAAGGGCGTTATGCCTATGGACAGCTGTCCCGCATTCCCCGACTTGAAGGTCTCCATGGAACGCTTGAGGCTGTCCTCGCGGTAGACTATATCCTTTGCCCGACGGATAAAGTCCTCACCTGCGGGAGTAAGTGACAAGGGGGTGGTGCTTCTGTCAAACAGCTTCACTCCCAGCTCCTCCTCAAGGCTCAGTATCTGCTTGCTCAGAGCGGGCTGGGTTATTTTCAATGACTCAGCCAAGGCGGAAAAATTTCCCACTCTTGCAAGCTCTATGGCATATCTTAACTGACGGTAATTCAATGGATAACTCCTCCCTTTCTTCATATAGTTTAACTTCGCTTATATCAAAAATCAAGTGCTTTTTAAAAAAATTACCGACTCCTATTGACTTTTGTGGTATTTATGCTATAATATACCTATCAAGTTATGGTTATTATAACCAAAACGGAATAGGAGAAAAATATGCCAACGTCACTGATCTATCTTGCCGTTATGCTGGCGGTCATAGTGGTATGGTTTGAGCTTTTGAAGAGACCCGTCTACGAGGCGGTGCTCATCAGCTTGATCATACTGCTTACAATAACCGGCAACTGGGCAAGTCTTCCAAGCTACCTTGAAAAAGCCTTATCCACGTCACTGCTGTATTCCATGATAGCCTTCGTGTGTATGTCTATGATAATGACTAAGACAAAGATAATCGACAGCTGTATCGGAATAATACTTTCCCTCATCGGACGTATCCGAGGAGGAGCAGGCTACACTGCAGTCATCGCCAGCGCCTTTATGGGCTCACTGTCAGGCTCAGGCCCCGGTAACGTTATGGCAACGGGTGCTATAACCATACCCGCCATGAAGCGCTCAGGCTTTCCCGCCGAGCTTGCGGCAAACGTAGAAAGCAACTCCAGCTACATGGGTAACATGATACCCCCGTCCTCCAACATCGTTGCGGCGATGGGTGCTTATCTTGCCATTTATCCGGACGCTCCTTTGACTACGGGACAGTTCTGGATAATCCTTTGGGGAATATCCCTGTGGTTTGTCGCTCAACGCATGATAAT
>JAGBHJ010000229.1 GCA_017935525.1 Clostridia bacterium
CCGCAAGGTGAGGTAGGCCCCACAGGCCCCGCAGGTCCGCAAGGCGAGGTAGGCCCCATAGGTCCGGTGGGTCCTACTGGTCCGCAGGGTGAGATTGGCCCCACAGGTCCACAAGGTGAGATCGGTCCTACCGGTCCGCAGGGTGAGGTTGGCCCCGCAGGTCCGCAGGGTGAGGTTGGCCCCGCAGGTCCGCAGGGTGAGGTAGGCCCCACAGGTCCGCAGGGTGAGGTTGGCCCCGCAGGTCCGCAAGGAGAGGTTGGCCCCACAGGTCCGCAGGGTGAAGTTGGCCCCACAGGCCCCATAGGTCCGGTGGGTCCTACTGGTCCGCAGGGTGAAGTTGGTCCCACAGGCCCCGCAGGTCCGCAAGGTGAGGTAGGCCCCACAGGCCCCGCAGGTCCGCAGGGTGAGGTTGGCCCCATAGGTCCGGCGGGTCCTACTGGTCCTACCGGTCCTGCAGGAGTGGTTACCCCGGGTGCCGCAGTTGCAGACCTTGCTACTACTGCCACACTTGACGAGGTCATCGCATCATTCAACAGCCTGCTTGCATCGCTCAGAGCCGCAGGAGTAATAGCGGAATAACCGCAATTCGGAGCTTGCTTTTTGCAAGCTCTGTTACATAATAAGGAGACAGTATGAAATACAAGATATGCGTTTACGCCATTTGCAAAAACGAAGCGGCATTTGCCCGCCGTTGGTATAATTCCGTCAAAGAGGCGGACGGGGTTTTTGTGCTGGATACGGGATCTACCGACGGAAGTGCTGAAATCTTAAGAGAGCTGGGAGCAACCGTGGAGGAAAAGACCGTACTGCCATGGCGATTTGACGTTGCGAGAAATCTTTCCCTTGCCATGGTGCCGCAGGATACTGATATTTGCGTCTGCTGTGACCTGGACGAGGTGTTTGATACGGGATGGCGGCAAGCGTTGGAGGAGCAATGGCAGCCCTGTACAACGTCGGCATCCTACCACTACGTATGGAGCTTTGATGAGGACGGCAACGAGCAGACTGTGTTTAATATGAATAAGATACATGCCCTTAAGGACCATACGTGGTGCCACCCCGTCCACGAGGTACTGACCTACACAGGCTGTGCACCTACCGTAACTCACATTGACGGTATCAGGCTGTGCCACTACCCCGACAACGGCAAGTCCAGAGCCTCCTATCTGCCCCTGCTGGAGCTTGCTGTGGCAGAAGATCCGAGGGATGACCGCAATATGCACTATCTGGGCAGGGAGTATTACTTTAAGGGGATGTGGGACAAAGGCATTTCCACGCTTTCGCGACACCTTGCCATGCCCACTGCCCTTTGGGATGATGAAAGAGGGGCTTCTATGCGGTACATTGCCAAGTGCTATCTGCAAAAGGGGGCGACGGAGCTTGCAAGGGTCTGGCTGTACAGAGCTATCGCCCAGACACCGTCCACCCGCGAGCCCTACATCGACATGGCAAGCCTGCTGCTGGACCAAAAGGATTACGACGGTGTGGTGTTTATGTGCCTCGAAGCGCTGAAGATAACTGATAAAAGGGAAAGCTACATTACGGATGCCGCCTGCTGGGGCGCTCTGCCATACGACCTGTTGAGCTTGGGGTACTACTACACCCACCGTTACGCCAAGGCGCTGGATGCGGTGACCGTAGCTTATACCCTTAGCCCCAATGACGAAAGAATAAAGGGCAATCTTTCCATAATGACAAAAAAGCTGCAGGAACACAGCAACTAAATCAAATATGGATTGAAAAATAGGCGTATTTGTGTTAAAATAATACAAAAGACTAACAGGAGGAAGTCATTATGACGGACTACATACAGATAAAGAAACGAGCGCGTAAGGCAACCAAGAATCGTTCACTTAAGCCCGATGCGGAGTATCTTTTTGCCGCTACGTTGTTGAGCCTTACGGTGGTGGGCTTGCCCATAGCTTATGCGGTGATGAAGGAGTACCACAAATACCTTAAGACCTGCATGATGGAGTACAATTCCAACGGCACGGCGGCAAAGGGCAAGGTGTTTGAGCGCAAAAGAGTGAGGTCCCTGGTGTTTGAGTACAACATGGCGTCATTTTTAGGGGCGTTGCGCACCATATGGATGGTTATCTCCACCAAGGCAACGTATTACGAGTTTGACAATCTTACCGTGATGCAAAACAGACAGGCGAAGTACGAATTTTCCCAGATGAAGGCGTGCTTTCCAGAGGTCTTTGCCGCAGAAGCTATTGCGGTGATGCTACCCGTAATAGCCATCCTTTCGGGAAACAGTATTGCGTTGATGATTGCTCCCTTTGCTTTGCTTTTGCTGGCGCTGATAATGATAAAGCCCTTTGCCTGCTATCTGCAAGCCCACGTAATGCTGGAAAAGATATTCCGACAGACGGAGCGTGACGTTGACGGCGAGGACCTGCATCTGCAGCACGGCAAGGACTGCGACTGCGAGGAGTGCAGACACAACCATCATCATTAACAAAGGAGAGAGTATGAAGCATACCACTATTTGTAACCCTATCAACATAAGATATCAGTATCAGCACACTTATCACTCACGAGAGTCTGCCGATCCGGCCGTAGTACTTTTTAAGGGGGAATATTTTCTGTTTGCGTCCCACGGCTCGGGATATTGGTGCTCAAAGGACTTGGCTCAATGGGAGTATATCCCTGTGGATACGGAGCTGATACCCGACTTCAAAAAATTTGCCCCGGGACCCTGCGTCATTGGGGACAGAATATACATCACACACTCCGAGGATGGTAATGTGCTGTATACCGACGATCCTCACGACGGCAATTCGTGGGTAAACATGGGTAAGCCCTACGGCTGGTGGGACCCTGCGCTGTTTTATGAGGACGGATATCTTTACGTCATAGAGGGACTCAGCGACTGCAAGCCTATTCGCATAGCAAAGCTTGACCCTCAAACGCTGGAGGTCCTTGAGGGCCCTGTGGACGTTTGTTGCTCCGACAAGGCAAACCGGGGCTTTGAGCGCTCGGGGGATGACCACGAAGACGACGTCAGAAGACCTTTTTTTGAGGGTGGATGGTTAAACAAGCACAACGACAAGTACTATCTTACATACGCGGTGCCCGGCACGGAGTTTTCAGTATATGCGGACGGCTGCTTTGTTGCGGATGAAATTATGGGGCCGTATAACTATTGCGAAAACAGCCCCGTAGTATTTAAATCCACGGGCTTTATGCGAGGATGCGGTCACGGCTGTCTTTTTGAGGATGCAGAGGGCAGATGGTGGAAGGTGGACACTACCGTCATAAGCAAAAACCATCTGTTTGAGAGAAGATTGGCAATATTCCCTGCCAAATTCGGCAAAAACGGACATCTTTACACCAACACCTTGAGGGGAGACTACCCCATGCCCATCCCCTCCCATAATCCTACCCCCTTTGACACCCCAACCAAGGATTGGCATCTGCTGTCCTACGGCAAGGACGTTACGGCGTCCTCCTGCCTTAACGATAAGCACCTGCCCCACCTTGCCGCCGATGAAAACTCAACAACTTGGTGGAGCGCCGTCACAGGGGACAGCGGCGAATGGCTCTTGATGGATCTCGGCAAGGAGTACGACGTATGCTCCATCCAACTGAATTTTGCTGACCAGGATGCCGACGACGTTTGGGGCAGAAACAACGATTTCTGTTACAGGTACGTTCTGTCTGCCTCTGCAGATGGGGAAAGCTTTTTTACCGTTGCAGACAGGGTGAGCCTGCCCAACGACCTCTCCCACGATTATTTTGAGCTTGACGACGTAACAAAAATACGTTACGTCAAGGTGACCAACATGGGCCCCATCCCCGCCAACGGAAAATTTGCCGTAAGCGGATTGAGAGTATTCGGCTACGGCGGAGGATCTGCCCCGATGCCTGTTTCGGGTATTTCTGCCACCAGATGGGATGATACCCGTGATATGACTGTCAGCTGGACGGGCAGCGATGATGCACAGGGGTATTTTGTCCGCGTCGGTATTGATCCCGACGAGCTGTATACCCATTATCAGGTTGTGGGCAAATGCTCCGTACATGTGGGATGCCTTAACAAAGGGGTTCGGTACTATGTTGCTGTGGATTCCTACAACGAAAGCGGCATTACCGTGGGCACAACAACGGTGGTCGTGGAGTAGAAAAGTAAAGCACATTACAGACGATTGCAAAGGTAACGGCATCACGGGAGTGAGTGCTGTTACCTTTTCTTAATACAAAACACGAACAGGCAGATACCTCCATGTTCGTGAATATATCCGAGCTATAAACCAAGCAAATGAGAAAAGAACCCTTGCACGATTTTGAGTGGGGACTGCCCGGCGCTACTCAACGGAAAGTTTAGGTCACTAATTTTTGAGTCGATTCTCTTTTTGCGGGATATGTGGTAAAATAATTACACAACGGTACCGAAATACAATAATAACAGGAGGTCTATTATGGCAATGACCATGGGACAGATCATAAAGGAATTACGTAAGGCCCACGGCTTTACCCAGGAGGAGCTTGCGGAGCGATTGGGAGTTACCTATCAGGCGATATCAAAGTGGGAGAATGAGTGGGGACTGCCCGACATTTCGCAGATCGTGCCCTTGGCTACGGTATTTGACGTGAGCACGGATTATTTATTTGGTATAGATCATGCTTCGGAAACGGAGGAGGCTCTCAAAATAATCTCAACCGCCAACAGCGTAACGGAATACGGAAACCTCAATACCTATCTGGATGCCTATGACTTGTTGATGGATGGGTTAAAAAAGTACCCAAACAACTACATGATCACGTACAATTGTATGAGCCTGGGTGTTTCTCTGGCGCTGCCCGACAATGGATGGATGTATGCCGAGGCAAGAGCAGACGAGATCACCTCGCAGACCATTCGCCAAGCGAATTATATAATCTCAAGCGCAAAAAATGTCTCCGATGTTCTTGTTGCGCGCCAAAATCTGGTTTTCTTGTACACCGCCAACGGAAAATATGATGCTGCGATAACGGAGGCTATTAAATTCCCGGTTCGCACCGATCTTTCACTGTACTCTGCAATGGCAACGGTAAACGGGCATATGGGTAATTATGAGAACGAAGCCGTATGCTTGTGCAGCGACATTGACTATTCGCTTCAAGCGCTTGAAAACAATGTTGCGCGCCTGGGCAAGGCGTATTTCAACAATGGAAACTATACCGACGCCATTGAGGTCTATGAGCGATTCTTTGCAGCTGAAAATGCGATCTTTAAGGATGAATGCCCTCCGCCGTACCACGATTTTGATTCGGGAGATTGCTATTTATTGTTGGCAGAAGCATATCTTGCCGTCGGTGAGAAAGAAAAAGCGATGGATGCGGTGGAAAGCGCCATTACGTATTATACTGATTTTTTGAACAGGGAAACTGACAGCGAAAGCTGTTACCCCATATCCGTATACTCACCGCTGGTAAAAAAGCGCGAGTTTAATCAGCGCATCCCAAGGGTGATCATTAAGAAGAAACTACTTGAAAAGCTGTCGTATGAGGGCATAGGGAAGCTTAAGGACACACCGCGTTTTGCCGGCCTGCTTGCCGCTGTAAACGGAATTTCGGAATAGGCGTATTTTGATCTATGCGGCAGTAGAAAGAGTCTTTATTCAAATCTGCAATCGTTTAAAGGATGGAGAGAACAAAAACCTCTCCATCCTTTTTGCGTAACGGCATAGGGACAACTGACATAAGTAGTGGATCCTTCGGTGTTAATTGTCGAGTATAGCATAAAAGCGATGGATACTTGCCGCAAAAGAGGAGACATGATGGAAAAGGTAGAAAAATAGTACATTTTTGCTAAAAAATATCATATATAATTCAGATTTGTATGGACAAAAACGGGAAAAGGTGATATAATAACATCAAATAGTATACTGTCCGTAGTGGACGGTGGGGGTAGTGAATAAAAAATGGACGGTGATTTACTCATCCTGGGAGCAGGTCAATTTGGTATGATGGTGAAGGAGATTGCGGA
>JAGBHJ010000230.1 GCA_017935525.1 Clostridia bacterium
TACCCCTTGGAAATGGGTGTACAGCGCGCCGCATCGTCACAATGGACGGTAACAGGCTCTGCAGCTGTTTTGCTCACACAGCACGTGGAAGGCTCACCCTTTATTACGCACATCACCACCGGCAGAGTAATAGATTACGGCATCTGCGATGCCAACAACATGGGAGCTGCCATGGCACCTGCTGCAGCCAACACCCTCAAAGCCCACTTTGAAGAAACGGGCAGGTCTCCCGAGTATTACGACCTTATCCTGACGGGCGACCTTGGAAAATACGGCAAGGCCATTACGGAAAAATTCCTCATTGAGGACTACCCCCAATTCCCATCCGTATATAAGGATTGCGGCTGCGAAATATTCCGCGGCGACACCTCCGTCAATGCAGGCGGAAGCGGTTGCGGCTGCTCTGCGCTCTATCTGTCAAAGGTCATCCACGACATGAAAAACGGCAGACTCAAAAGAGTGCTTTTTACCGCTACGGGAGCCTTGCACAACCCAACCATGCTTTTTCAGAAAGAAAGCATACCCTCAATTGCTCACAGCGTGGCAATAGAAACAGAATAAAGGAGCTACAATGGATATACTCACATATATTAAAGCATTTGTTACGGGAGGAATATTGTGCGCAATTGCACAGATACTCATCGACAAGACCTCCCTGACCCCCGCCAAGGTACTTGTAGGCTACGTGGTCTCCGGCGTGATACTCACCGCCATAGGCATTTACGAGCCAATAGTAAAATTCGGCAACGCAGGGGCAACCGTACCCCTTACGGGCTTTGGTTACTCGCTGGCAAAGGGTGTACAAAAGGCGATCAACGAAAACGGGCCCATCGGCATACTGACAGGCGGACTTTCCGGCACTGCGGCAGGGGTTACCGCATCGATAGTCTTCGGTTACCTTTTTGCCGTGCTTTTCAAGTCAAGGATGAAGCACTCCTGACATCACTCCAGAATATAACAGCCCACTATCTCGCCAAAAAACAGAGTGTGATAATCCTTGTCGCCATACCAACGGTCGTCAACGGCATCGGAAAGTTTTTTGCCCTCCAGCTCAGCTTCACCCACCACCTTGCACTCAAAATGGAGCGTACAGCCGCCTATTACGGGCACGTTTACTGCCTCGCCGTCCATGAGTTTGATACCTCAGGCGCTGATCTTATCCTCATTTCTGCCGGAATGGGACCCACAGTAAGCCAACTGCTTTTTCATGTCGTCACCCTCCAAGGGTACTGACACGGTAAACTCACCGCTGTTTTTGATCATATCGTAGGTAAATCTTGAATGTCTGACAGGAGCCTGGAATATGGGTCTTGCCCAGTAATAGTTAATTCCGCCCCAACCAATGGTCATGGTGTTTACTCTGCCATCGTGATTTGCCGTAAGGAACACACCGCCGTGGGAGAGCTTTTGCATTGTCTGCTCTGCGAATTGTGAAAAATCAACGTATTTTTTCATAAAACCCTCTTGTTTTTTGTATTATTATATTGCTTCGTGGAGCGAATTATGCAAAAGGACTGCAATACCGATTCGATATTGCAGTCCGCAGTTATGCATTCTTATCAATCAAAGAAAACCGGCTTACCTGTCTCGGAAGATGTGTAGATTGCCTCAAGGATCTGAGAAACAACCAATGCCTGCTCAGGACGAACACAAGGCTCTGTATCGTTGATGATAGCGTTGAGCCACTGTCTCATATCGCTCTCGGAAGGATCGGAGGAGTAGCCCTCATAGAAAGCTGCGCCGCCGCACTTCTCTACTCTGTGTGTGTAGAGAGCGCTGTTTTCCTCGCCGTTGAATACCAAGCCGCCCTTTGTTGTAGCGCCGCCCTTTGTACCTGCGATAGTGCAGCAAGCCTCAGCTGTGTCTGTCAGGTTGATAGCCCAGCTGGACTCGAGGATAATTGTAGCGCCGTTCTTCATCTTGATGAAGCCGAAGCAAGAATCCTCAACTGTGTACTTCTCAGGATCCCAGGGACCCCATGCGTTTGCTGCGTTCTTTGTGTCAGCAAGCTTTCTGAACTTGGAACCAACTACCATAGCGGGCTCGTAGTTGTTCATTGTCCAGAGTGTAAGGTCAAGAGCGTGTGTACCGATATCGATCAACGGACCGCCGCCCTGCTCATACTCGTTCATAAATACGCCCCATGTAGGAACTGCACGTCTACGGAGTGCGTGAGCCTTTGCAAAGTAGATCTCACCAAACTTGCCCTGGTCAGCAGCAAGCTTGAGCATCTGCTGGTCGTAGCACTGACGGTTCTGGTAACCGATAGTGAGCTTCTTGCCGGACTTCTTTGCAGCGTCGAGCATAGCCTGAGCCTCTGCAGCTGTCTTAGCCATAGGCTTTTCGCA
>JAGBHJ010000231.1 GCA_017935525.1 Clostridia bacterium
AGATTGCCGTCCTTATCCTCAGCCGCAAGGATCATACCCTCGGAAAGGATACCTGCAAGCTTTGCAGGCTTCAGGTTTGCTACGAATATAACCTTCTTGCCAACCATCTCCTCAGGTGAATAATACTTTGCAATGCCGGAAACGATCTGACGCTCCATGCCGCCGCACTTTACCTTGAATACAAGCAATTTCTTGGATTTTTCCGCCTTTTTAGCCTCAACGATCTCACCAACTCTCAAGTCGAGCTTATCAACGTCGTCGATAGTGATCTCATCCTTAAGGGGCTTATCCTCGCAAGGCTCATCCTTTGCCTCTGCGGCAGCCTTTGCAGCAGCTGCTGCAGCCATATTTGCCTGCTTGATGGCTTCAAGCTCCTCAAGCTCCTTCTTAACGTCAATTCTGGGGAAAATTGCGTCGCCCTTGGCAACCTTTGTACCTGCCACAAGTCCACCAAAGCTCTGTATGCTTTCCCACGTCTTGAGCGCTTCGTCAGTTATACCCAACTGGCTGAACGCCTTTTCGGGTGCCTGAGTAAGGAAGGGCTTCAACAGTACGCAAACTATTCTCAGCATTTCTGCAAGATTATAGAGTACGGTGCCCAAACGAGGATTATTAGCCTCGTCCTTTGCCAATATCCAGGGAGCATTCTCGTCAATGTACTTATTCGCACGGCTGATAACTGCCCAGATGTCCTCCAGAGCAACGTTGATCTGCAATGCGTTCATATCTGCTTCAACCTTTGCAGGAAGTGCCTTTACCATGCCAAGGAATTCATCGTCCATTTCAGCCACGGGAGCAACAGGCGCCTGAACCTCGCCGCCAAAATATTTCTCCATCATGGCAACTGTTCTGCTGAGCAGGTTACCAAAGTCATTTGCGAGGTCGTAATTTATTCTGTTTACAAGAGCCTCGTTGGAGAAAAGTCCATCGGAGCCGAATGAAATATCTCTCAAAAGGAAGTATCTGATTGCATCGCTGCCGTATCTGTCAATGAGCATTACGGGGTCAACCACGTTGCCCTTGGACTTTGACATCTTGTCGCCGTCAAATACCAGCCAGCCGTGACCGAATACCTGCTTGGGCAACTCAATACCCAACGCCATAAGGATTATAGGCCATATAATAGTGTGGAAACGTATGATCTCCTTACCAACGATGTGAACGTCAGCAGGCCAATACTTTTCGTAGAGAGTTTCATCCCCTGACTTATAGCCAAGAGCTGTGATGTAGTTTGTAAGTGCATCCAGCCAAACGTAAACAACGTGCTTGTCGTCAAATTCAACGGGAATACCCCACTTGAATGATGTTCTGGAAACGCAAAGATCCTCCAGACCCGGCTTAAGGAAGTTGTTTATCATCTCGTTCTTACGGGATACGGGCTGAATAAACTCATCATGTGACTCGATGTACTCAATAAGTCTGTCAGCGTACTTGGAAAGCTTAAGGAAGTAGCTTTCGTCCTTTACCTTTTCAACAGGTCTGCCGCAGTCGGGGCACTTGCCGTCAACCAGCTGGCGCTCCTTCCAGAAGCTCTCGCAGGGAATGCAGTACCAATCCTCATATTCACCCTTATAAATATCGCCTTGATCGTAAAGCTGCTTGAATATCTTCTGAACAGCCTTTACGTGCTCCTCATCCGTTGTTCTGATGAACTTATTGTAGGAAACGTCCAGTATCTTCCACAGCTCCTTTATGCCTACAACGATATTGTCAACGTACTCCTGGGGAGTAACGCCCTTTTCCGTTGCGATCTTTTCGATCTTCTGGCCGTGCTCGTCAGTACCCGTCAAGAAGAACGTATCGTAGCCCGTGAGCCTCTTGAATCTTGCTATTGCATCCGTTACAACGCTGCAATACGCATGGCCGATATGGAGCTTGTCGCTGGGGTAATATATCGGCGTTGTGATATAAACTTTCTTGTTATCCATTGTTTGATCCTTTCATATATGTCTTTTTAAATATAAAAAACTCGTCTCACACAAAGGGACGAGTTTATCTTCGCGGTACCACCCTAATTCAATAACGAATAAATCGGTATTATCTCACGATCAATAACGGCATCACCCGTAACGGTCTTTCCCCCGTTCCACTCCGGAGCCATGTTCCACCGCACTCTGCCGTCGGCTCCCACCAACCCCGACTCTCTGTGCACAAAATAACGGTGTACTCTTTCCTTCACAGCGTTTAGTAGATTATAGCATATTTGCGCGAATTTGTCAATATTCTTTTGCAAAAATCGGATAAAAATACGCAAAAGCAAAAGGAATTGAGCTATGAGATAGAAGAAAACACGCCTCAAAAACGTTCTTCACCCCTGCATAACCGATATTTTCAGCATACCAATAAAAAAGAACAAGTTTTTAGAAAAAAATCGTCAAAAAGGGATTGACAAAAATCGTTTTTTGTATTATAATATTACTGTTCTGCTGATGTGGTCAGCAAACAACAAACATCATATGCGGATATGGCGGAATAGGCAGACGCGCTAGATTCAGGTTCTAGTAGTCGCAAGGCTGTGCAGGTTCAACTCCTGTTATCCGCACCAAAAAAGGGGCTGTAAAAAAAGTCCCATAATGCTCATGTACGGTAAGGAAGCAAGCAACCGAAAACAAGAGATAGACCGCCAGCACTACACTATTCCGAACCAAAGACCAAAAGATAAGCATTGTGGGAAAATCTAAACTTTTG
>JAGBHJ010000030.1 GCA_017935525.1 Clostridia bacterium
ACCAATGCCATGTAAGAATAAGCCGCAACCATGATAGCGGAAAGATAGCTGGAACCCAGCTGACCTGCAACGAAGATGGACGTAGGGCCGTCTGCTGCACCGATAATAGCGATGGACGCTGCATCCTTAAGCTCAAAGCCAAACAAGGAAGCAAGGCAAAGCGTAAAGAAAATACCGAACTGTGCAGCCGCGCCGAATATCATCAGCTTGGGGTTTGTGAGCAAAGGCTCAAAGTCGATCATTGCACCGATACCGATAAACAGCAACAGCGGGAAAAGCTCGTGAGCTGATGCGTCAATACCGATCTGGAACAAGTGATCAATAACAGCAGTTGCGCCTGAATTGGGCAGGTTGACAAGAATAGCACCAAAGCCCATGGGGAGCAAAAGCGTAGGCTCCATTTCCTTACGGATCGCAAGGAAAATCAACAGACCGCCGATGATCCACATAACTATCTGTTGCCATGTGGTATCAAGCAGGTTTTCGTAGAGAACTTCCATAAAATAACCATCCTTTAATGTGATCCGGGGCCACGCCGCAAGCCCTACCTGCAAAAGCAGAATTATAACGGCACAAACGGTATGACCAACGTCTTTGCATAAAAAAAGCACGCTTGGCGTGCTTTTCTTGGTACCCCCAGCGAGAATCGAACTCACAACTAGCCCTTAGGAGGGGCTTGTTATATCCATTTAACTATGAAGGCAAATTCATCCGCAAGACTACTGTGTAATTATACCATTTTTATCCGATATTGTCAACCCCCAAAACGATTGCACGGTGGGTTTTTGTTGACTTTTCCCGCCATATGTGCTATAATAACGTTACACAAAAGAATAAACACAGCTCATCGGGAGGCAAAAAGCATCGCCTCCGTTGTCGGGGATACTGCGTGACGGTATCACTCGGGGATAAGGAAATTGCGGTGAAAATCCGCAGCAACAGCCATTACCGTAACTGATGATATCACAAGTCGGAATGCTTATCGGGCTGTGGCCGATAATGGTCTCTTGGGCAATATGGAGAGGCATGGCATAACATGGGGCACGGCAGGGTGCCTCTGCTTGCAGGTGCCTTTTTGGGAGAGATGCTTTATCTTATCCTTTTTGTGAATATACACAAGAAAGGAACTACAAAAATGAGAAGGATCGTAAACACATTTATGGCCTTACTGCTTATATTGGCGGTAACGGTCTGTCTGGGTGCCTGCGGTAGCGAGGCTGGCGACCCATGGGAGGACGCCATTTACACGGAGGATGCAGTCATCGGCGAGGGCAATACAACGGTGTACGTTGAGGTCAAGGTGGGCGAGCACAGCGTTACCTTTACCGTAAAGACGGACAAGACCATCCTCGGTGAGGCATTGCAGAGCAACGGACTTATTGAGGGCGAGGAGAGTACCTTTGGTCTCTACATCAAAAAAGTAAACGGCATCACCGCTGATTACGACGTGGACGGCTCCTACTGGGGCTTTTACAAAAACGGCGAGTACATGATGGTTGGCGTTGATTCATGTGAATTTGCTGACGGAGAGCATTACGAGCTTGTTCGTGAGAAATAATGACAAAAGCCCTCGGTCAACATACCAACGGCTGAGGGAGATGACCATTTTTGCAATGCTGGGGACACTCATGTATTGCTCAAAGGTACTTATGGAGGCATTGCCAAACATCCACCTGCTCGGGATGCTGACAATGGTCTATACTCTGACATTCCGCAAAAAGGCTTTGATACCCATATACATATACGTAATGCTGAACGGCATTTTTGGCGGCTTTGCAGTATGGTGGGTACCGTATCTTTACATATGGACAATTCTGTGGGGCATAACAATGCTTTTGCCGCAAAATATGTCCACAAGGGTATCATACGTTGTTTATCCCGCTGTTTGTGCCCTTTATGGGTTGGCATTCGGCGTGCTGTACGCCCCTGCGCAGGCGTTGTTTTACGGCTTTGGCTGGCAACAGACTTTGGCGTGGATAGTAGCAGGGCTTCCATACGACTGCATACACGGGGTTAGCAATCTTTGCATGGGGTTGTTGGTGGTCCCGCTGACAAGGATAACCAAGCGCCTTGCAAAGGGAGCAACAGCCCAATAGTGCGGAAAAGACATAGCAGGTTCTGCCTGCCAAGTATTAACAACAAATGGACAGAGAATTCCACGTTCTCTGTCCCTTTTGCACGTCTTGGGTTGCAAGATATAGTGCGTTATATTATTTTTATGATGATAATATGTGAATCTTTTGTTCTTGTATCAATTCATATTGCTCTGCACGCCCACAAACAGCGGCACGCCGTTACTGTCCACTATCGCATACACAAAGGGGCGGTCAAGATATACTGACTTTTGATCGGCGGGCATGGGTGCTGACGTAGGAACCTGAATAGCACCCGTTGCAGCAGAGGCCTTTGTGCCGTTTCTGTTGACTCTTATGCTCGTCTTTTGGAAAAAGTCGGACACGTAAAGCCCGGCGCCGGCATACTCACCCGTGTTGTCAAAATCAGCCGTCACGTCAAACATGGAGCATATTCCCATTGACTCCAGCGCAGGGATAATATCCATAGTGTCGGTTTCGTACTCAAACTCGGGGATCTTTACCTTTACTGTCGTAGTTTCTCTGTTCTGCCACATGGCCTGCCAGCTTTGCGCGGTAATGCCAGCCAAAAGCGTATTGACGTCGCTACCTTCGTCGGGCAGAAGCCCTACAAAATAGTATTTGTTGCCGTAGTAGGGCTTTGCCATGCCCTTTGCTCCTGCCATGGTGAGGTATATACTCTCCTTGGAGGACATATAATGCACAGCGGAGTTGCTGCCGTCAGCGTTGTAAAAAATACCGGGAACTATCTGCTTTTCCGTATATGTCTGCCCCCATTTTGCGTCAAACAAAAGAGTGTTCAGAAGGAGCATCATTGCATCCTCGGGCAGAGTGTCTACCAGCTCATCTATCATGCCGTCAGTATTGTCCTTGCACCAGCGATTGATTACGTCGGGGGTGCTTTCGTCAAACAGGAGCTTGTAGATCCTTGCCCCGTACCAATCTGCATTCGTCTGGAGGAAGTCCCCATTGACGGTCAGCCTGTCATCGTCATTTATCCACAAAGAATTTGCCAGCCTGATCTTGCATTTATTGGAGGAATACATGGACGTCACGTATTTGTAAGCCTCCTTGTTAAGGTCGTCAAGCTCCATACCCAGAGCGTTTTCCACCTCTGCAAGGGTCTGCCCTGTGGCACCGTTTGCCACCATGCCAAGGCAATATATTGCAGACAATGACGATACCAGCTGTGCCTTGCCGTCCGTTGCCACCGTGCTGCGCAGCATATCAAATGCCATCTTTGTCACCGCAAGCTCAAATCTGTCTGTATTTTCCGCAGTTTCAGCGGAAAGCCTATCGTATTCACCTGATATCAGCCAACCGTTTACCACGGGTTTGCTGCAGGCGATCGTATTTACTGCTATCAATAGCGTCAGAACAAGGCTGAGCGCCCTTTTTATTGTTTTATTCATATTCGTCTCCTTTACTTCCACTTTATACTGCCGATACCGTCTACCGTAACGGTGTCGGACAAGGTGTATCCGTTATGCACCAGCCCAACAAGCCCAACCTTGACGTAATATCTGCCTGCCTCTGTGGGCAGAGAGCCCTCCGTCACAGAACCTCCGTGCTTTGAGGTTATTACGTAAACC
>JAGBHJ010000232.1 GCA_017935525.1 Clostridia bacterium
ATAAAAGAAGACAGCTTATCAACGACGAGCTTTGCGCAAGGATACAGGTCATCCGAAATAAGGTTGAGCAAGGCACTGAGGACGAAGCGATCACTGTTGTCAGCAGAATTCCGAGAGAAGAATGAGAAAAACGGGGTGCTTTTGACGGCACCCCGTTTTGTTTTGCTTTTTATCAATAGTTTTCTGCGTGAACCTCAAAGTAAGCCTGAGGATGTGCGCAAGTGGGGCAGAGCTCGGGAGCTGCTGTGCCAACAACGAGGTGTCCGCAGTTGCGGCATTCCCATACCTTAACCTCGCTCTTTGCGAATACTTCAGCTGTTTCAACGTTCTTCAAAAGCGCTCTGTAACGCTCCTCGTGATGCTTTTCGATAGCGGCAACCAGACGGAACTTTTCTGCCAGCTCGTGGAAGCCTTCTGCATCTGCAGTTTCTGCAAAGCCTGCGTACATATCTGTCCATTCGTAGTTTTCATCCTCGGCAGCGCTCAAGAGGTTTTCAGCTGTCTTGCCGATGCCTGCCAGCTCCTTAAACCACAGTTTTGCGTGCTCTTTCTCATTATCAGCAGTCTTGAGGAAAAGTGCTGTGATCTGTTCATATCCCTCCTTCTTTGCCACAGAAGCGAAATATGTATACTTATTTCTTGCCTGTGACTCTCCTGCGAATGCTGCTTCAAGATTCTTTTCTGTCTGTGTGCCTGCATACTTTGTAGCGGGCTTTGCTACTTCCTGGATAAGCTCCAGCTTGTCGCCCTTTGCCTTGCATACGGGGCAAACGGGTGTTTCGTTTTCTGCTACGTCAAAAATAACGCCGCAAACCTTACACTTGTACTTCTTCATACGGTGTTTCTCCTTATAAATGTATTATATAATAGGCTTGACCTATAATATTCTTATTAAAGCTCTCTGTCGCAGTCCTCGCAGTTTGTAGCGCAGAGGATGTTTTGCACCGTTGTGCTTGCGATGTTGTCCAATGCTTCCTCCGTAAGGAATGCCTGGTGTGAGGTTACGATGACGTTTGGCATGGAGAGCAAGCGTGCCAGAGTGTCGTCGTTCATAATGTGTCCCGAATTGTCCTCAAAGAATATACTCTCCTCCTCGTCGTAAACGTCAAGGCAGGCAGCGCCGATCTTTCTGGATTTGATGCCCTCCAGCAAAGCCTCGGAGTCGATAAGTGCGCCTCTTGATGTGTTTACGATCACAACGCCCTTTTTCAAAAGGGGGATCGTATCTGCGTTGAGCATATTGTGAGTTTCTGCCGTCAGCGGACAATGGAAAGAGATTATGTCGCTCTGCGCAAAAAGCTCCTCAAGGCTGACGTATTTGCAGGGGAGGGACTGATCGGGGAATTTATCATACGCAAGGATGTTCATGCCAAAGCCTTGGCAAATGTTCATGAATATCCTTCCGATCTTACCCGTGCCAACGACTCCCACGGTCTTGCCGTGAAGATCAAAGCCCGTGAGGCTGTTGAGGCTGAAGTTAAAATCCTTTGTGCGGATGTACGCCTTGTGGATACGTCTTACAGACGTCAAGAGCAACGCCATTGCGTGCTCTGCCACCGCGTAGGGGGAATATGCAGGCACGTGCAAAACTCTCAGCTTGCCCTCGGCGTGCTTTAAGTCAACGTTGTTGTAGCCCGCGCATCTGAGGGCCACTATTCTTATGCCGAATTCATACAGCTTGTCAATGACCTGGGCGTTTACGGTGTCGTTTACAAATACGCAAACGCCGTCGTATCCCTTTGCAAGGTCAACTGTATCGGGATTCAATTTTGTTTCAAAATACTTGAATTCAATGCCGTTTTGAGAGCCGTACTTTTCAAAGGACGGCTTGTCGTAGGGCTTTGCGTCAAAAAATGCGAATTTCATAATGCTCCTTTGGGTCAAAAACCTTTTATAATGTTGTCTGCAATCTCAACACATATTTCCGCAGAGCGCTCCACCTGCAGGGCGAATTCCTCAGCACCACCCTCAACGGAATCGCTGACTGTCTTTATCAGCAGGCAGGGGATGCCGTTTCTGTTGGCTGTGATGAGTATTCCTGCAGCCTCCATCTCGCATATGTCAGCGGAAAACTGTGAATGTATGCTGCGCTTTTCGTCAGGATCTGCAACAAATTTGTCCGCTGAAGCGCAAACTACCGACTTAAGGTGGGGGTACATACTTTTTGCATGGGCAATAAGCTCTTTTGATGCCTCAAAATAAACGCTGTCAGTACCGGGGTACTGTCCTTGAGGATAATGGAGCCCCTGGGAGCCGTCAAAGCCGTAATGAACCACCTTTTCCACGATGCAGGTCTTGGCAAGCGCCATTTCCTCGGTAAGTCCGCCAACCACGCCGAAATTCACGATCATCTCAACGCCGAATTCGCTGATGAGCATCTGTGTGCCTGCCGCGGCGGCGATCTCGCCAATGCCGCAATTCAGCACGTAAAGCTGATAGCCGTCTGCGTTGTATACCATCAACCGCATTCCCTTGTGGAGCAGCTCCTCTTGGGGCGTGCCGTATTTGTTCAGCACGGCGTTGATCTCAACCGCAACGATCATTCCTATTCTTTTCATATTATTCCCTCATCAGATAACGGATATACCTTCAAAAAGTGCTTTTTCGGGGCCGTAGTAGCTTGATCTTGCAACTCTGTTGACGGAAAGCCTTGCGGTTGCAAGTACCTCGCTGAGCTTACCGGAAATGGATATTCCCGTAACGGGCATAGTGGTTTGTCCGTCAAAGTAGTAACCCAGCCTTACCTCGCCGCCGATGTAATCGTTATAAATATCCAGCTGGAGTCCTGACATGGACACGCATTCGATGTACGGAGCCTTTTTGATGTCGTCATCTGTCAGAGTTCCTGCCTCCACCTCAACGCAGGGCAGAGCACCTGTAACGGGAAGCTCCAGATACTGCGCCCAACGGCTGGCACCAAAGTAATTGATTATTTCGCCGTCCTTTATCAAGGGAGTATCCACCAAAGTTACGCCCGTTGCATCAAAGAATGCGGAATTTGTACAGCCCTTGATGCTGCCTCTTGCAGTCAGGGAAATAGGGTCACCGCCTGCACCCTTTTGCAGGTTGTCGCCCTTTTTGTATGCGTTCTGTGAGAAATATACTGCGTTGTAGCTCAGCTCACCCGTTATCTCGTGGAAAAGCTCCTGCAGCTCGTCTGCGTTAAGCAAAAGATTGCAGTTGATGGGTACGTTGGGCTTTTGCGCCTTGCTTCTTGCGGCAACCTCTCTCATGGACTGTGCGATCTCGGCAGTTACCGCCTTGGCGTCAAACTCGGAGAATTTGAAGAACTTATACAGCTCAACGGATTCACCCTCGTTCCACGTGGGGATGGCTTCCACCATTGCCGTGTACTTAACCTCGCTCTTTTTAATGCCGCGGCTGTTTTCCACAGTAATGATATTCTTGTTTATGAACACCTCAAGAGCGTTGATGGAGCTGTTTACCTCGTTATCTGCGGCAAAAACTGCATCTGCAACTGCTGCGGCAAGCGCCTTTGGCTCGTAGCTTGTAAAATTGGAGCTCATCTCTTTGGCAAGCTCCTCGTTCTGCGGAAGCTCATAAGCCTTGTTGTCAACCAGCAGAGCCTTTTCTGCGGCTTGAGCCACCTTTTCTGCCAGTTGATCTGCTGTGGTGGATGCAAAGACGTTAAAGCTTGCATCGCCCAGCATTCCGTCGTGCTCTGCGTATACGGTAACAGAGGTGTCCGTTGTGGAGGTGCTCCTTACCGT
Organism: Clostridia bacterium; assembly: GCA_017935525.1. Lineage (GTDB taxonomy): Bacteria > Bacillota > Clostridia > HGM11327 > HGM11327 > SIG351. The sequence continues at coordinate 3,732 of JAGBHJ010000232.1, forward strand.
TTCCAACGCTCTGCCCACAAAGAAAAGCTCGTAGGAGTCAGTCTGAGTGGTGTTTATTCTGTAATCGGATACCGATGTATTCTTTTTGATAATGTCTGCAATATTGTAATTCATGCCAGCTTCACCTTTACCTTTAACGCAGGGCCACCGTCAGAAACTCTGACCCATTCCTTATATCCCTTACCGCAGGAGCCTGCGCCGATGACCTTAAAGTCGTCGGATACCATGCTGATGGACTTTAACAGATCGGGTACGTAGCCACTCATAACAACGGGGGATACCCAGTTGTCCGTCAGCTTTCCGTCAACGATCTCTATGCCGTATTCTGCGGTGCACTGTATCTGCCAGTTTTTGGGGTCTTCCATGCCGTTGTTTGTTTCAAACAGCATATAGCCGTGCTTGATGGATGCTATCATGTCCTCCAGCTTGTCATTACCTGCCTCAAAGAAGGTATTTGTCATTCTGGAATAAGCCTTGCGCTTAAATGACTGGCGTCTGCCGTTGCCCGTGGGCTGGGTACCCAGCTCGCTGGCGGAGATAAGGTCAGAAATACCGCTGACCAGAATGCCGTCCTTTATGATCTGTGTGTCGTGAGCCAACACGCCGTCATCGTCAAAGAAGTACGATGCAGAGGAAACTGCGCTTGCGGCGCCGTCACGCATATTGCATATGGGGGATGCAACGTAGTCGCCCACGTATTGCTTTGCCAATGCTCTGTCCTTTACAAACTGGTCCATTTCCACGCCGTGGCCAAATGCCTCGTGAGCAATAAGACCCGATATGGAGGGGTCTGTAATAACGTCGTAAACACCGGGCTTGATGGGTGTTGCCTTTGCCAGGTGATAGAGCTTGTCAATAAGCTTATCCATATGGCAGGGAAGCTCTGTCATTACATCCTTGATAGAGTCGGAATACGCAAACTCCCTTGCGGATACGATCTTATCGCCACTCTTGTAGACCGCCACCATAAAGCCGTTTATCCAGGAGTAGCACTGGTCCAGCTCCTTGTTCTTTGTAATAAATAGCTTGGAAACGTTAAAGCCCGAAATTGCGGTCACCGCATTTACGATGCCCTCATCCTTGGCAAGAATGTCGTCCTTTGTCCTTTTGCAAAAATCAAGTATGTCCTTGTCCGCCACCTTGCCGTAGTCACCCTCGCGGGAGAATGACTTTACCATGGGATCATCCTTTACTGTGCGGCAGGTAATAGTTTTATCGTCCAATGACGGGTCAATAGCCGCTGATGCGAGTATTTTTTCTGCCGTGGCGTCAACGTCGCCAATGTTGTCCAGAGAATATTCGTAAAACGCCTTGCCGTTATGAAGCTTTACAACAAAGCCGCACTCGGAAAGATTGCCCTCACCGATTGTGGTGCTGCTTTTGTTTGCGGAAACGGAAAAGCTCTTTACGTCCGAGCCCAAAATGCTGACGTAGCCGAACTTTTCTGAAAGTCTGGCAACAAGCGCCTTGCAGCTATCTCTTTGTGAATCTAAAAACTGAGAAAATGCCATTATTTGCTCCTTTTTTGTCGTATGTTAAGAGGCAGGAGGCTATATCACTCTGCCGTGCCGCCCACTTTCCTCAATACTATTATTATAGCACAGATCTGCAGTAAAATCAATATATTTGCAGACTTTGCAAAAGATTTTTGCGAGAGACGTAAATTGCTGAAATTATAGCGAAGTTAATGTATATTTAACGTAGCGGTACTACAATAATCCTATCCGATAACGATGGAAAAGAGGTTTACGCATGAGAAAGATAATATTAAAATTCCCCGGTGGAAGGTATAAAGCGTTTACAATGAGCTTTGACGACGGACTTAAGTCGGACAGACCCATGGTGGAGCTGTGTAAGAAGTACGGATTAAAGGCAACGTTCAATATTTGCAGCGGTAATTTTGGCAGGGGAGACTGCGTTGACGAGGATGAGGCTGTGGAGCTTTACGACAACGAATACTGCGAGGTGGCAAGCCACGGCTATGAGCACAGATGTCTGGGCAAGATCCCCGTGCCCGATGCAATGATGGACGTGGTGCAGGACAGGATCAAGCTGGAGCAGATGTTTGGCAAGCTTGTCCACGGGCATATATATCCCTACGGCAATTATACCGACGACGTCAAGACCATGGTAAGGCTGGCAGGCTTTGAATACTGCAGAACGGCGGTGGATTGCCAATCGTTCCTTTTGCCAAAGGATTGGTACGAATGGAACCCAACCTCCCACATAGGCGTGCCCGCCGCACAGGAGCTGTTGGATAAGTTTTTGGCGTACAACGAAAGCTACTACGAGGGCGTAGTGTTCTACGTTTGGGCGCACACGTATGAGTTTAAGAATTTCTTCCCTTGGGAAAGAGTTGAGGAATTCTGCAAGAAGATCTCCGGACATGACGATATATGGTATGCCACAAATCTGGAGATATGCAGATACGTAAAGGCGTACAGAAGCCTTGAGTATTTTGCGGACGGAACGCACGTTTATAACCCCACTCAGATCGACGTGTGGATAGGCTGTGACTACGGCACAAAAATGATACCTGCGGGCAAGCTGATTGACCTCAGAACAGGAGAAGCAAAATGAGATATATAATTGACCACGATCTGCATATTCATTCGCAGCTGTCCCTTTGCTCGGGAGATGCTGAACAGAACAAAGACAATATTCTCCGCTACGGCACAGAAAACGGACTTAAACACATCTGCATAACGGACCATTTTTGGGACGAAACGGTGCCCGGTGCCAGCGGATGGTATAAGCAACAGGACTACGCTCACGTTTCCGGGATATTGCCGTTGCCTCAGGCAGAGGGCACGGTCTTCCACTTTGGGTGCGAAACTGATATGGATAAATTCTTCACGCTGGGTATTTCCCCCGAGGTGATGAAGAAGTTTGAGTTTATAATCGTGCCCACAAATCACTTGCACATGAGTGGATTTACCATTGACTGTGAAAAGGACGGCTCTGCACAGGGGCGCGCCAAGCTCTGCGTTGAAAGAGTACACGCATTGCTGGATATGGATCTTCCCTTTGAGAAGATCGGTCTGGCGCACCTGACCTGCAGCCTGCTTGCACCGGATATGGACCATCACGACGTGCTTGACCTTATAAGCGACGCTACCCTTGCGGAAATGCTCACGAGAGTGGCTCAAAAGGGCGCAGGCGTTGAGTTGAATTTCCCCATAAAGAACTACGAGGGCAAGGAGCTTGAAAGAGAGCTGAGGCTGTACAGGATCGCAAAGGATTGCGGATGCAAATTCTATTTTGGAAGCGATGCTCATCATCCCGGCGGTTTGGCAAAGGCTATGGAGCGCTTTGCACTTACGGTTGATGCTCTGGGGCTTACGGAGGATGACAAATTCAGACCCTTTGGCTGATCGTTTTGACCGTTATGACACCATAACGGTCTTTTTTTCAAAAAAATATTGGAATAAAATAAAAAAGTTGTAACTTTTGATATAAAAATATCGTCTATATAGGTGAACGGGAAAGGAGGGGTCAATATGGAGGACGAAAGCATAATCGAATTGTTTTTCGCAAGGGACGAAAAAGCCATCGAGCAGGTTCAGCAGAAGTATTATTCCTACTGCAGAAGGATAGCGTGGAACATACTCAAGGATGATCGCGACGCCGAGGAGTGTGTTAACGACTTGTATATGCGTCTGTGGAACAGCATTCCTCCCAACAGACCCCAAAGCCTTACCGCGTTTATTGCAAGGCTGACAAGGAATCTGGCGCTTGACAGATACAAGGCTCAACAAACGGACAAAAGGCGTGCGGAGAATGCTTGCGTGCCGCTGGACGAGCTTGATGAGTGTATTCAAGGGGACAGTGGAGCAGCGGTTTCGGAGCTGGGAGACGCCATCAACAGGTTTTTGAGGGGGTGCTCCCAAGAATCGAGGAAAATATTTGTTTCCAGATACTTTTTTGCAATGAGCATTGAGGAGATATCAGCAAAATACGGAATATCCTCCGCCAAGACCAGAACACAGCTGACCAGAACAAGAAAAAAGCTGAAGGACTTTTTGATAAAGGAGGGAATATAGACGGTGAAGAATGAAAAGATAGCAAGGGCATTATCCTTACTGGATGACGACCTTATAACGGAGGCAGATAAGCCCATGGTAAAAAAGCCGTGGCGGATACCTGCGGCGGCATCTGCTTTGGCGGCGGCTGTGGTGGTGCTGGTGTTGGTTGGCGGCAATATGTGGGCAAAAAACATGGCGTCAAGCGGCAGTAACGGCATACCGCCCATGGGGGAGGACCCGAATACGGGCAATATTACGGCAACTGTTTCTCCAAAGCCCCAGGATGCCCCGCAAACGGGCGCCACACAGACCTTTGATCCGTTTGTAAACGTAACAACTCCCAACCCACCCCCAAAGGCTACGCCCTCTGTGGACAGGATAAGGGGTGAGCTGGGGGAAGCTGTTCTTAACGGTAACGACGAAGAAAGCTTTGTGCTGGAGATATTATTGAATGAGGATACTGACCTGTGTTTGTCGTTGAGCGTTACGGGTGCAGACGGCAAAAGGAGTATGCTGGTGTTATCGGCTGAAACCGTAAAGCCGGAAGATATTGGCGAGCTGGTTTACGTAATA
>JAGBHJ010000233.1 GCA_017935525.1 Clostridia bacterium
CCTTTACCACCTTTTGACCGTTCATCATCTCCTCTATAAAGCCGTTTTCCTTACCCAGTGCCTCCTGCTGCTTTATAAAATACTTTGCGCTGTTGCCGCCGATAAGCTTTATCAGATTAAGCATCAGCACCAGCATCAGAACGATTATACCCGTCAAGGGCAAGCTGATGGCAAGCATGGATATAAACACGCTGACAACAGTCACCACGGACGAAAACGCCTGGGGTATGCTCTGGGATATCATCTGACGGAGAGTGTCCGTATCGTTTGTGTAACGGCTCATAACGTCGCCGTATGTGTGAGTGTCAAAATACTTTATAGGCAGCTTTTGCATCTTACTGAACATCTCGTTACGTATGTTCTTCAGCACGCCCTGGGATATTGTGACCATGGTTCTGTTGAACATAAGGTTTGATATTATACCCAAAAGATATATAACACCCATCATGCCCAACGCCATCAAAAGACCTGTAAATACAGGGCTTTCCATGCCCAGCAAAGGCTTGATGTGGTCGTCTATCAGCACCTTAAGAAAGAGTGATGACGCAACGCCTGCACCCGCGTTTATGAGAATACAAACGATAACAAATACAAACTGCTTTTTGTATGGCTTCCACACGTAACCAAGCAATCTTTTGAGGGTCGCCATCATTTTATCCTTGGAAAGCTTTACTCTGGGACCCTTTGGCATATTTCTCATGCTCATATCAGTTCTCCTCCTTTGCTTCGTCGTCGGGAGTGGGCTTTACCTGAGAATAATACACATCCTGGTAGATGGCATTTCTTTGGAGCAGCTCATCGTGAGTACCGATATCCACCACAGCGCCCTCGTCAAGGATGATTATCTTGTCGGCATCCTGAATGGACGATATTCTCTGCGCAATAATAAGCTTGGTGGTATCGGGGATCTCCTCCGCAAACGCCTTTCTCAAAAGCGCATCCGTCTTTGTATCCACAGCGCTTGTAGAGTCGTCAAGAATAAGTATCTTGGGTTTTTTGAGCAACGCCCTTGCAATGCAGAGTCTCTGTCTCTGTCCGCCGGAAACGTTCGTTCCGCCCTGCTCAATAAACGTGTCGTACTTGTCGGGGAAAGACTCAATAAAGCCGTCAGCCTGGGCAAGCTTGCACACACGGACGATATCCTCGTCGGTAGCGTTCTGATCGCCCCAGCGGAGGTTTTCCTTGATAGTACCGGAGAAAAGCACGTTTTTCTGCAGCACCATGGCAACGTTATCTCTCAAGGTCTTGATGTCATAATCCCTTACGTCAACTCCGCCAACGGAAACTCTGCCCATAGTAACGTCGTAAAGTCTCGGTATCAACTGCACAAGGGAGCTTTTTGCACTGCCCGTGCCGCCGATAATACCCACGGTCTCACCGGACTTTATTTCAATATTTACGTCCTTAAGGCACAGCTTCTTCATGCTCTTGGCATAGCTGAAGTTCACCTTTTCAAACGTGATGGAGCCGTCTGCCACCTCGTATACGGGGTCAATGCCGTTGGTGATGTCGCTCTCCTCGTTAAGCACCTCCGTAATACGCTCTGCAGACGCCTTCGAAAGCACCAGCATGACCAATATCATAGAAAGCATCATAAGGCTCATGAGTATCTGCATTATATACGTAAACATACTCATAAGATCACCCGTTTCCAAAGCGCCGTCCACCACAAGGTGAGCACCCACCCAGGAAATCAACAGCATACAGGTGTAAACGCAGAACTGCATGAGAGGATTGTTGAACGCCAAAAGCTTTTCCGCCTTGGAGAATTTCTCAAATATTGACTGGGACACAGTCTCAAACTTGTTGATCTCGTGCTCCTCACGGACAAAGGACTTTACCACCCTTATGCCTCTTATATTCTCTTGCACAACGTTGTTCAGCTTGTCGTAGGTCTTAAATACGCTCTCAAATATGGGATGCGCTCTCGTGGATATAAATGCCAAGCCTATCGCCAGCACGGGCAACACGCTTACAAACACCAACGCCAAGGAGCCATGGACCCTGAACGCCATAACCATTGCCGTAACCAGCATAACCGGGGCTCTTACCGCAATTCGGATTATCATCTGGAACGCATTCTGCACGTTGGAAACGTCCGTCGTCATCCTTGTAACAAGGCTGGACGTGGAGAATTTATCCACGTTGGAAAAAGAATAATCCTGTATTTTGTTATAGATAGCCTCACGCAGATTTTTCGCAAAGCCGGCTGATGCTCTTGCCGCAAAAAAGCCCGACAACGCACCAAAAAGCAACGACAACACCGCAAAGCACAGCAGCATCACGCCGACCTTCAGCACCACCTCAAAGTTTGACTGCTCTATTCCCAGGTCAACAAGCTCTGCCATTTTGTAAGGGATCAGCACCTCAAGCACCGACTCAAGAATTACAAAAAGCGGAGTCAAAATAGAATCCAGCTTGTACTCCTTGACAAACCCTGCCAATTTTCTTACCAAAATAACACCTTCCTTCATTGCACAAAAAATAGTTAGATAACTAACCAATTTTATGCTATATATTATACATCATTCCGCACCGTTTGTCAATATGAATAATATGTTTACAAATAATAGTTTACAAAAATGTTGAAAATTATTAACATTTATGATATAATAGTAATGTATAATCTTTTGATAGGAGCGATATAATGTCAAAATATACTGTCAGCGAGGCAAAAACCCGTAAGGAATTAAAGATCTTTGCAGACCTTCCCAACAAAATGTATAAGGGTAACCCTTACTACGTCCCCGGACTTTTGGGTGATGATATAAACACCTTTGACCCAAACAAAAACCCCGCATTTGAGTACTGTGACGCAAGATACTGGCTTGCTTACGACGAATGCGGCAAGGCAGTCGGCAGGATCGCCGCCATCGTCAACCACAAATACATTGAGATATGGGGCAAAAAGCTGGGCAGGTTTGGCTTTGTCGATTTTATTGAGGATTATGACGTTGCAAGGCTTCTGTTTGACACAGCGGCAGACTTGCTTTATCAGCAGGGCATGGAAGGCATTTGCGGTCCTCTCGGCTTTTGCGATATGGACCCCGAGGGTATGCTTGTTGACGGATTTGACGAGGAAGGCACCCTCACCACCATATACAATCACCCCTATTACCCCGAATATACGGAAAAATACGGCTTTGTAAAGGACGTAGACTGGTTTGAGTACAAAATGACGGTGGATACCATCCCCGATACCTTGTATCAGCTGGCAGAGCGTGCAAAAACAAGGAACGACCTGAGAGTCTACCACCCCAAAAATATCAAGGAGCTTAAGGACCGTTACGCAGACGCAATTTTTAACCTGCTGAATGAGACCTACGACCAGCTTTATTCCGTAGTACCCCTTACGCAAAAGCAGATAGACGCCTTTGTGGCGCAGTACATAGAGCTTTTGACGGTGGATTACCTCAGACTCATCATAGACAAAAACGACGAGCTGATATCCTTCGGCATAGGTATGCCAAACCTTTCCGCACCGTTAAAGAAATACTCGGGCAGGATAAACATTTTCAGCGCTATTCCCCTGTTAAAAGCATTATACACCAAAAAGCCCAAGGTCATCGACCTTTTGCTTATCGCAACAAGAGAGGATTACCAGCGCAAGGGTGTTAACGCAGTTTTGCTGTGCGAGATGTTTGACTATGCCAAGGCAAAGGGCGTGGAGTATTTTAACCTTAACCCCCAGCTGGAAACCAATATAAAGGTACGCAACAGCTTCAAGTACTTCAACGTGGAGCATAATAAAACAAGGCGTTGCTACGTAAAATATTTTAATACAGACGATCAAAAGGATAATAATAATGAATAAAAGCTTGTTTATCACCTTTGAGGGCATCGACGGCGCAGGAAAGTCAACGCAGATCGCAATGCTGAAGGAATACCTCGAATCCAAGGGCTGCAAGGTGCTTTTGACCCGTGAGCCCGGTGGCAGCAATATCGGCAACAGCATCAGAGGTATTTTGTTGGACAAGTCCAACACGGCAATGTCCCCCTTGGCAGAGCTTCTGCTCTACTACGCAGACAGAGCCCAGCACATCAGCGAGGTAATCGTGCCCGCCCTGGAGGACGGCTACTGCGTAATATGCGACAGATATTTTGACTCATCATACGCTTACCAGCTGGCAGGCAGAAGATTGGACGACTCCGTATTGGACACCCTCAACCAAATGGTTGTGGACACGCATATGCCCGATATAACGTTTTTAATGGATCTTTCTCTGGAGGAGTCCATCAGCAGGGTTTCCGGCAGGGGCGAATCCGACAGACTGGAGCTGGAAAGCCTCAGCTTTAAGGAAAGGGTGCGCCACGGTTTTCTGGAGCAGGCAAAAAAATATCCCCAAAGGATCGCCGTAATAAACGCCATGCAGTCACCCAATGCAATTTTTGACGACATACTGGCAAGGATCGAAGGCTCGGGTCTGTTGAAATGATCAATACGGAAATCTTCACATCGACAAATACCGCCCAACGACTGCTGAATGACTACGATTCAGGCTCGCTGTCCCATGCTTACCTTATTATAGGTGACAAGGGCTCGGGCAAATTTACCCTTGCAACCGCATTCGCTCAACTGATACTGTGCGAGGACCCACAGGATGGCAAGCCCTGCGGAAGATGCGCTTGTTGCTCCTACTTTGAATCCTTTGACTCCCACCCCAATGTCACCGTGCTCACCACGGGCAATAAGGCATCCATCGGTGTAAAAGAGATCAGAGAAATGTCGGAAAACGTGTTTACGGCACCCTACATGGGCAGTAAAAAAATATACATTATTAAAGAGGCGGAAAAGCTTACGCCACAGGCGCAGAATGCAATGCTTAAGCTTATTGAGGAGCCGCCGGAATACGCAGTGTTTTTCTTGCTGGCTTCCACCAGATATTCCATGCTTAGCACGGTCATCTCTCGTTGCAGACTGCTTAACATGACGCCCTACCCCAAGCACGTGCTGGAGGGCATCATACGGGACAAAGCACCCGAAACCGACAGCGCCACCTCTGCCGCACTTATAAGCCGTGCCCAGGGTAACCCCGGCAGACTGCTCTCCTCTATCAGCAAGGATGATTCAATAAGAACGCAGGTAGTGACCTCCGTTGAGGCTCTGCTGACGCAAAACATGGAGGCTGTGCTGGATTCTGTCAACTTTATCGACAGCAGAGAGTCCGCCATCAGCTTTGTATTTACACTCAACGAGATAATGCGTGACGTCAGCGTGTATAAGCTTGAGGAAAACGCAAGCCACATCATCAACACGGACCTTGAGGAGCTCATTGCAAGAGTGGCACAAAGCACAAGTCTTAAAAAGATCGTACAATTCCTGGACGACATCAGGGATACCCACAAAATGCTTACAGGCAACGTTACCTACCAGCTTTGTGTAAAAAGCCTTTTGCTGAAATGGTAATCTGCACATTATATAAAGAAAGAGATCATGGATCAACGAGGAATAAAAATTGAACGTAATCGGTGTTAGATTCAAATCAACAAAGAAGATATACTATTTCAATCCCAACGGATTGGATATAAAAAAGAACGACAACGTGGTGGTGGAGACCTCCAGAGGTATTGAGTTCGGTCAGACGGTTATCGGCGTACGCGACGTACCCGAGGATCAGATCGTACAGCCCCTGCAAAAGGTAATAAGGATCGCTACCCCCGAGGATGAAAGAACGGTTGAGGTAAACGCCGCAAGACAAAAGGACGCATTTGACAAGTGCCTCAAAAAGATTGAGCAGCACGGGCTGGATATGAAGCTGGTTGATGCGGAATACACATTTGACGGCACCAAGCTGATATTCTACTTTACATCCGACGGCAGAGTGGACTTCCGTGAGCTGGTAAAGGATCTTGCCACGCTGTTCAGAACAAGGATCGAATTAAGGCAGATAGCCGTAAGGGACGAAACCAAGATGCTTGGCGGTTTAGGCGCTTGCGGTAACGAAATATGCTGTAAAAGATTTTTGGGTGACTTTGCTTCCGTTTCCATCAAAATGGCAAAGGAGCAGAACCTCTCCCTCAACCCCACAAAGATATCGGGCCTTTGCGGCAGGCTTATCTGCTGTCTGAATTTTGAGAAGGACTTTTATAACGATATGAATCACCTTCTCCCCTCACAGGACGAGGTTGTAATGTCTCCCAAGGGTCAGGCTACGGTGGTATCCACATATCCCCTTAAGGAATCCGTCCGCGTCAAGTACACAAACCCCGACGGCAGCACGGACACGGCAGTCTTCCACATCAACGACATCACCAGAATACAGCCGGGGCAAAACCCCAAGGAAGTATTTGCCGAGGGTGACGATGCAGACTTTATCCCCGACGAGGAAAACGGTGAGGGCGTTGTAGCAGTTGCAAGGTCCAAAAACAAGCCCAGAGCCAACGATTCCGACAGATCAAAGGACGAGGCTCCCCAGGCAGGTAAGGACGAGGCTCCCAGACACAATAACAACAAAAAATACAACAAGCCAAAGCCCAATTTCTCCAAGGACAAGGAGCAGCAGGACGAGTCAAAGCCCC
>JAGBHJ010000234.1 GCA_017935525.1 Clostridia bacterium
CAATCTACTTGGGTCATTATATATTCCAGCTATTTCACAAGGGAAATATAAGAAGCCTTCTGAGTTTTTCCTTGCGAGGTGCAGGTCAGCAGTCCAGAATTCACTGCACAAGACTTGCAGGCGGCAAGGCAGACACATGGCATCTCCGCCAGCACGAAAAGGTTCTCAACCTGCCCTTCCTGCCCACAATGGCAAGAGCAGACAGAGACAACGTTATCGACGGCTACATCAACAAGAATGAGGAAGACGTTTGCGCTGACGGCAACTGGCAGAAGTACTTTACAGAGCAGCCCGAGCCCTTTACAAAGGAAGAAATGGACGCTTACCTCGCAACTATCACAGGCGTAGCTCTCGGCTCCGATGCATTCTTCCCCTTTGGCGACAATATCGAGCGTGCAAAGAAGAGTGGCGTTTCCTACATTGCAGAGCCCGGCGGCTCCATCCGTGACGACATCGTTATAGACGTTTGCAACAAGTACGGCATTGCTATGGCATTCACTGGAATGCGTTTGTTCCACCATTGATAACCCCACCTTGAAAGGATAAATTGATCTGATGAATTTTTTTGACGAATTGCAGAATTACGACAGCGAGGTATTTGAAGCTTGTGACGCGGAGCTTTCCCGTCAGAGAGGCAATATCGAGCTTATCGCTTCCGAAAATATAGTATCCAAGGCAGTTCTTATGGCTGCAGGCACAGTGCTTACAAATAAGTACGCCGAGGGCTACCCCGACAAGCGCTACTACGGCGGTTGCCAGTGCGTTGACGTGGTAGAAAACATCGCACGCGAAAGAGCAAAGAAGCTTTTCGGTGCAGAGCACGCTAACGTTCAGCCCCACAGCGGCGCAAGTGCAAACCTGGCAGTATTCTTTGCACTGCTTAACCCCGGCGATACTGTTATGGGTCTTAATCTGGCTCACGGCGGACACCTGTCCCACGGCTCACCCGTTAACATCTCCGGTAAGTATTTCAATATCGTACCTTACAGTCTCAACAGCGAAACAGAGCGTCTTGATTACGACGAGATCCGCAGGATCGCCCTTGAGTGCAAGCCCAAGCTCTTGGTTGCAGGTGCAAGTGCATACGCAAGAACGATCGACTTTGAAAGGATCGGTCAGATCTGTAAGGAGGTCGGCGCATACTACATGGTAGATATCGCCCACATTGCAGGTCTTGTTGCCGCAGGTCTTCACCCCTCCCCCGTACCCTACGCTGACGTGGTAACCACCACAACACATAAGACGTTGAGAGGTCCCAGAGGCGGTCGTATCCTCTGCAAGGCAGAGCTGGCACAGAAGATCGACAAAGCAATATTCCCCGGCGTTCAGGGTGGCCCCTTGATGCACATCATCGCCGCAAAGGCAGTTGCATTCGGCGAGGCATTAAAGCCCGAATTCAAGGAATACCAGCAGCAGATCATCAAGAACTCAAAGGTGCTCAGCGAGGCACTCCTTAACGAGGGCTTCAGACTGGTTTCCGGCGGTACGGACAACCATCTTATGCTCATAGACCTCAGACCCTTTAACGTTACGGGTAAGGACTACGAGAAAATGCTGGACGCTGTTCACATCACAGCAAACAAGAACGCCATCCCCAACGACCCCCAGAGCCCCTTTGTTACAAGCGGCTTGAGAGTCGGTACTCCCGCTGTTACAAGCAGAGGATTTAAGGAGGAGGAAATGCTCCTTATTGCCAAGTGGATGAAGATGATCGCAGTTGACTTTGAGGGCAACAAGGATCAGGTTACAAGGGAAGTTGCACAGCTGTGCGATAAGTTCCCCATATACGAATAAGAAATCGGCGTGGGAGATCACACCTTTTTCCGCATTATTAACTACAAAAACTGAAAGTGAGAAGGCTTATGAAAATAATGGTTGTTGGCGGCGGCGGCCGTGAACACGCTATCATAAAGAAGCTGAAGGAAAATACGGATATAACCGAGATATTTGCACTTCCCGGCAACGGCGGCATCAGCAAGGATGCCACCTGCGTTGCCATCGGAGCAAAGGATATTGACGGTATCGTTGCCTTTGCAAAGGAAAATGCCATCGATTTTGCCGTAGTGGCTCCCGACGATCCGTTGGTTCTGGGTTGTGTTGACGCCCTCAACGAGATAGGCATCCCCTGCTTTGGTCCCAAGGCAAATGCCGCTATTATCGAGGGCAGTAAGGTATTCTCCAAGAACCTTATGAAGAAGTACAACATCCCCACAGCACGCTACGAGGTATTTGAAAGCCCTGCCGATGCTCTGGAATACATCAAGACTGCACCCATCCCCACAGTCATCTAGGCTGATGGTCTTGCTTTGGGCAAGGGCGTTATAATCGCCATGACAAGGGACGAGGCTCAAAAGGCTATCCGTGAGATAATGGAGGACAAGGTTTTCGGCGAAAGCGGCAGCAGGATCGTAATTGAGGAATTCCTTGAGGGTCCCGAGGTATCGGTGCTGTCCTTTACAGACGGCAACGTTGTCATCCCCATGGTATCATCCATGGACCACAAGCGTGCCCACGATAACGACGAGGGTCTTAATACGGGCGGCATGGGTACGGTTGCTCCCAACCCCTACTACACAAAGGATATCGCAGACGAATGTATGGAAAAGATATTCCTGCCCACCATCAAGGCCATGAAGGCTGAGGGCAGAGAGTTCAGAGGCTGTCTGTACTTTGGTCTTATGATCACAAAGGACGGCCCCAAGGTGATCGAATACAATTGCCGCTTTGGTGATCCCGAAACACAGGTGGTTCTCCCCCTGCTTAAGACGGACCTGTTTACCATCATGCAGGCAGTATCCAAGGGCGAGCTGGATAAGGTCAATATCGAATTTTCCGACGGTGCGGCTTGCTGCGTAATTATCGCATCCAAGGGCTACCCCGTAAAGTATCAGAGTGGCTTTGAGATGAAGCTCCCACAGGCAACGGACGATCAGGATATCTACGTTGCAGGTGCAAAGGTGGACGGCGACAAGCTTTTGAGCGCAGGCGGCAGAGTTTTGGGCGTTACAGCAACTGCTCCCGACCTTGCAACGGCTATAAAGAAGGCTTACGAGCACGCAGAAAAGGTAGAGTTTGAAAACGGATTTTTCCGTAAGGATATCGGTGCCAAGGCGTTGAAGGCACTTAATTAAGAACGAGGATTATATCATGGTTTACAGAATATTTGTTGAAAAGAAAAAAGAGCTTGCAAACGAGGCAAAGGCACTTTTGTCCGACGTTCGCTCACTTTTGGGCATTGAGGGTCTTTGCGACTTAAGATTGCTCAACCGCTACGACGTAGACGACATCGACGAGGAGCTTTTTAATTACTGCAAGACTACCGTATTCTCCGAGCCCCAGCTGGATATCATCAGCGACGAGCTTGAGTGTGACGGTGCAACAGTCTTTGCAGTTGAGTACCTGCCCGGTCAGTTTGACCAAAGAGCAGACTCTGCCGCACAGTGTATTCAGATTATCTCCAAAGGCAACCGTCCCGATGTAAGGACCGCAAAGGTTTATATGCTTTACGGCAAGCTTACTAAGAAGGATATTGAAGAAATCAAGAAGTACGTTATCAACCCCGTTGAAGCAAGAGAGGCTTCTCTTGACAAGGTGGACACTCTCCTTGTGGATTACGACATCCCCACAGAGGTTGCAGTTCTTGACGGCTTTATCGATCTGGATAAGGATGGCCTTAAGGCGTTTATTGACGAAAAGGGCCTGGCAATGGATATCGACGATATCACGTTCTTCCAGGAGTATTTTAAGGGCGAAAATCGTAACCCCACCATCACAGAGATCAAGATGGTTGATACTTACTGGTCCGACCATTGCCGTCACACCACGTTCCTTACAACCATCGACAACTTTACCTTTGAGGATGAGCTGCTCCAGAGAGCCTTTAACGAGTACCTCAACGTAAGAAAAGAGATAAACAGAACAAAGCCCATCAACCTGATGGACATCGCTACCATCGCCGTTCGCCTGCTGAAGAAAAACGGAAAGCTGGATAAGCTGGATGAATCCGAGGAGATCAACGCTTGCACAGTAAAGATCAACGTAAACGTTGACGGCGTTGACGAGCCCTGGCTCCTCCTCTTTAAGAACGAAACACACAACCACCCCACAGAGATCGAGCCCTTTGGCGGCGCGGCAACCTGTATCGGTGGCGCTATCAGAGACCCCCTCTCCGGCAGATCATACGTTTATGCCGCAATGAGAGTTACGGGTGCTGCTGATCCCCTCAAGCCCGTAAGCGAAACTCTGGAGGGCAAGCTCCCCCAGCGTAAGATCGTTACCACAGCTGCTGCAGGCTACTCATCCTACGGTAACCAGATAGG
>JAGBHJ010000235.1 GCA_017935525.1 Clostridia bacterium
GGGGAGCCCCTTCGGCCTCTTGGGTATTTCTCCATAGCCTAAATATTAAGAATGATGGCGGAGAGAGAGGGATTCGAACCCCCGGTGCCTTGCGACATCACTGGTTTTCAAGACCAGCTCCATAAACCACTCGAACATCTCTCCAAAACGTTAATATTATACCACGGTTTTCCGCTTTTGTCAATAGCTTTACGTAAAAGTTTTCCTATTTTATTTTGTAATAAAATGGCATTTTGTGGTTGACAAAAATGGGCAGAAAATGATATAATAAATAGTAGTGGTCGAGGTTTTTCCTTTTTGCAGTAGCGGCAAGAACCACCTTTCCCACACAGCTTTCCCCGATATTGCTTTTCAACAAAGCTTTTTATCGGCATATATTTGATCAAAATTTTTAGGAGATACACAAAATGACAGAAAACAAGACTTATCAGATCATTGACAGCGTGGATAAGCTTCAGGAAGCGATCCACCGTGTTAAGAACGCGCAGAAGGTCTTTGCTGAGTACACTCAGGAGCAGGTTGACAAGATATTCCTTGCGGCAGCTTCTGCGGCAAACAAAGCAAGGATACCCCTGGCAAAGATGGCTGTTGAGGAAACTGGCATGGGCGTTGTTGAGGACAAGGTCATCAAGAACAACTATGCATCCGAGTACATCTACAACGCGTACAAGAACACAAAGACCTGCGGCGTTATTGACGAGGACCCCGCATACGGCACCAAGAGGATCGCAGAGCCCATCGGCTTGATCGCGGCGGTAATTCCTACCACAAACCCCACGTCAACAGCGATATTCAAGTGCCTTATCGCACTTAAGACCCGTAACGCCATCATCATCTCCCCTCACCCCAGAGCAAAAAATTCCACCATTGCGGCGGCAAAGCTCGTTCTTGAGGCGGCAGTTGCGGCAGGCGCACCCGAAAACATCATCGACTGGATAGACGTTCCCAGCCTGGATATGACAAACACCGTTATGAAGGAGTCCGACATAATCCTTGCTACGGGCGGCCCCGGCATGGTTAAGGCGGCATACTCCAGCGGTAAGCCCGCCTTGGGCGTTGGCGCAGGTAACACTCCCGCCATTATCGACCCCAGCGCGGACATTATTCTGGCTGTTAACTCAATTATACATTCAAAGACATTTGACAACGGCATGATCTGCGCATCGGAGCAGTCCGTTATCGTGCTTGACGAAATATACGACAGCGTCAAGGCTGAATTTGCCGCAAGAGGCTGCTACTTCCTCAACGAAAAAGAAACAGAAAAGGTCAGAAAGACCATAATCATCAACGGCGCGCTTAACGCAAAGATCGTCGGTCAGTCTGCTTACAAGATCGCACAGCTTTCCGGCATTGAGGTGCCCACAACTGCAAAGATCCTCATCGGCGAGGTTGAAAGCGTGGATATTTCCGAGGAATTTGCGCATGAAAAGCTCTCCCCCGTTTTGGCTATGTACAGAGCGTCCGACTTTAACGATGCCCTTGCAAAGGCAGAACAGTTGATTGCAGACGGCGGCTACGGTCACACAGCCTCCATCTATCTCAACACTATCACGGAAAAGGAAAAGCTGGAGATATTCGCTCACAGAATGAAGACCTGCCGTATTGTTGTAAACACACCGTCGTCTCACGGAGGTATCGGTGATCTTTACAATTTTGACCTTGCTCCCTCCCTCACTTTGGGCTGTGGCTCATGGGGTGGAAACAGTGTCAGCGAAAACGTTGGCGTAAAGCATTTGCTTAATATAAAAACAGTAGCTGAAAGGAGAGAAAATATGCTTTGGTTCCGCGCACCTGAAAAGATCTACATCAAAAAGGGTTGTCTGCCCGTTGCTCTTGACGAGCTGAAGACAGTAATGCACAAGAAAAAGGCATTCATCGTTACCGATAATTTCCTCTACCGCAACGGCTACACAAAGCCCATCACAGACAAGCTGGAGGAAATGGGCATCACTCACACAACGTTCTTTAACGTTGAGCCCGACCCCACTCTGGCATCCGCCAAGGAGGGCGCACTCCAGATGACAGCATTCCAGCCCGACGTTATAATCGCTCTGGGCGGTGGCTCCGCAATGGACGCCGCAAAGATCATGTGGGTGCTTTACGAGCATCCCGAGGCTGACTTTGCAGACATGGCAATGCGCTTTATCGATATCCGCAAGCGTGTTTACACATTCCCCAAGATGGGCGAAAAGGCTTACTTTATCGCTATCCCAACGTCAGCAGGTACGGGCTCCGAGGTTACACCCTTTGCGGTTATTACTGACGAAGCAACGGGCATCAAGTATCCCCTTGCAGACTACGAGCTTTTGCCCAACATGGCTATTATCGATACGGATTTCCATATGTCCGCCCCCAAGAGCCTTACGGCAGCTTCGGGTATTGACGCCGTTACCCACGCATTGGAGGCATACGCATCCATGCTGGCAACGGATTATACGGACGGCTTGGCGCTCAAGTCCCTCAAGACTGTATTTGAGTACCTCCCCAGAGCGTACGAAAACGGCTTGACAGACGTTGTAGCGCGTGAGAAGATGGCAAACGCTGCAACAATGGCAGGTATGGCTTTTGCAAACGCATTCCTGGGCATATGCCACTCCATGGCTCACAAGCTGGGCGCTTTCCACCACCTGCCCCACGGCATTGCAAATGCGCTGTTGATTGAGCAGGTTATCCGCTTTAACGCAAGCGAGGCTCCCACAAAGATGGGTACGTTCTCCCAGTACGATCACCCCCATACTTTGGCGCGCTACGCAGAGGTGGCTGATTACCTTGGCGTAAAGGGCGACACAAACGAGGAGAAGCTGGAGGGTCTTATCGCGCTTATCAACGACCTTAAGGCAAAGGTTGGCATAAAGAGCTCCATTAAGGAATACGGTATTGACGAGGCCGACTTTATGGCAAGGCTTGACGATATGGTGGAGCAGGCGTTTGACGACCAGTGTACGGGCGCTAACCCCAGATATCCTCTCATGAGCGAAATGAAGCAGCTCTACCTTAACGCATATTACGGCAACTGATCAACGGCAACACAAAAGGAGAATTTATTATGAAACTTGACACAGTATTGGCAGTAAGACCCAACAAAACGGTTTACCGTGACGGCAACCTTAATATCAAGATATTCAACGACAACTATTCCAAGGCGGATATTCTCAACGAGGCTCTCAATCAGGCAAGAATTGAGGAAACAGGGCTCAATATCCCCAAGATCCATGGCGTAACCATGGTAGAAGGCAAGTGGGCTATCATTTCCGACTACATCGAGGGCAACACGCTGGAGCAGCTGATGGAGGCTCACCCCGAAAAGAAATACGAATACATCGAGCTTTTGGTTGACCTGCAGCTTGAGATGCATTCAAAGACTTGCCCCAAGCTCAACAAGCTTAAGGACAAGATGATGAACAAGATCAGCATATCCGAGCTTGACGCCACCACTCGCTACGAGCTTCACACACGTCTGGAGGGTATGCCCAAGCACAATAAGGTATGCCACGGCGACTTTGTCCCCTCCAACATCATCATTGCAACGGACGGCACGCCCTACATTATCGACTGGTCCCACGCGACTCAGGGTAACGCATCTGCCGACGCCGCAAGAACGTATCTTTTGTTCTGCCTGGCAGGTGACAACGACGGCGCAAAGACCTACCTCAAGCTGTTCTGCAAAAAGAGCAACACCGCAAAGCAGTACGTGCAGAAGTGGATGCCCATCGTAGCTGCATCACAGTCCGTAAAGGGCAACGAGGAAGAAAGAGCTTTCCTTTTGTCCTGGGTGGACGTTGTAGATTACGAGTAAGTACAAAATCATTATTACAGTCATGCGGAGTACGGATATTTTCGTACTCCGTTTTTTTGTAGACCTTATTGAAATTTTTCTTCTATTGTGATACAATATGATAAACGTCGCTTTGTTGCGACACACAGGAGGTAATGCAATGAAGATCATACAGTTATCTACACTAAATAAGATCCTTAAGGACGACCCCTTGGATTATAAGGAGTTCAACAGCTTTTCCGTTCTGAAGAACGAACGCTTTTCCTATCAGATCGCATTTAAGAACGATTCCGACAAACCCGTGACAGTAAACGTCACCACCCTCTCCCCCGTCAAGGACACGCTGGTGCGCCGTGAGATATACTGCTTTGTCAACAAGGTGGGCTATAACCCCGACAACGTAACGGCAGAATACGTAACTCACGAGCATACATTTGTTCCCGACGCTCTGCACGACTTTGACGGTACCTTAACCGTCCCTGCAGGCGAGAACGCAGTATTGCTCGTAACTCTCCGTCTTGACAGAACGGCGGCACAGGCAGGCAAATACGCCCTCAGAACGCTTTGCCAATGGGACGGCGGCACAGAGGAAAAGGTATTTGTGCTCAACGTTATAGATGCCTATCTGCCCAAGCAGAAGATAATGTACACCAACTGGTTCCATTGCGACGCTATCTGCCACACCCACAAGGTAAAGGTGTTCAGCGAGGAATTCTGGGCGTTGGCGGAAAAATATATGCTCGCTGCCCACGACGTGGGTATGAACATGATACTCACCCCCATCATCACGCCGCCGCTTGATACAGTAGTAGGCTCCGAGAGAATGACAGTCCAGCTGGTTGACGTCACAAAGACAGAAAACGGCTATGAGTTTGAATTCTCCAAGCTCTACCGCTGGGTAGCTCTGGCAAAAAAATGCGGTATGAAATACTTTGAGATGGCTCATCTGTTCTCCCAATGGGGCGCAAAATGCTGTCCCAAGGTAGTGGTTACTGTGGACGGCAAGGAAGAAAAGCCCTTTGGCTGGGACGTTGCCGCTACGGACGAAAGCTATCGTGACTTTTTGCAGCAGTTCCTTACATCATTGGTAAAAGTGATCAAGGATCTGGGTATCGAAGATCAGACCTTCTTCCACATTTCCGACGAGCCCCACGGGGAGGAAGCAAAGGCGCAGTACCTCCGTTGCAAGGCGATGGTCAGCGATGCGCTTAAGGGCTTCAGGATCATGGACGCATTGTCCGACCCCGAATACTACAAGGAGGGCGTTATCACCTACCCCGTGCCCGTAACCTCCACCACCGACAAATTCTGCGAGTTTGACCTTGAGCACAGATGGACCTATTACTGCTGCGGACCTACTGAAAACGCATCCAACAGATTTTTGGCACAGCACGGCTGGGTAACAAGAGCCTTGGGCTCACAGCTGTTCAAGTACAAAATTGAGGGCTTCCTGCATTGGGGCTTTAACAGCTATTTTACGCATCTGTCCCAGGTGGTGATAGACCCCTACGTTAAGATCGATATGGATCCCCACCTGCCCACGGGTGACAGCTACATCGTTTACCCCTACGGCAACAAGGTTGCGGATTCCCTCCGCGGTCAGCTGTTCTATGACGCCCTGCAGGACCAGCGAGCTCTGGACCTTTTGGCAGAAAAGCTTGGTCACGAGCAAGTGGTAAAAATGTTGGAGGACATTGCAGGCAAGGAGATAAAATTCTACGACTACCCTCACAACAGCGAGTTTATTCTGGCATGGAGAAAGGCAGTCAACGACAAGATAAAGGAACTTTGTTAATATCAGCACATAAGCAAGATCCCGATACGGATATCCGTATCGGGATCTGTTTTTGTCAATTTAGCCCCACGAATGCCATTCCGAATGCTCATGGGAGGTTTGCGGGATAAGGCAATCCGAGTCTTTATCGTATGCGTAACAGCAACAGTGTGTGATACCGTAAATGCTGTAATGCGCACTAACTATCTCCTTTGCCTCCAAGGGAGTAAGATACAAGCAATACGTAGGCTGTTTATCCGCCTCATACGGAGGCACCTGCTTTATTGCTTCCTCGTTGCACACACGCTCAAGATACGACGGAAGATATATCATGTCCTCAATTGCTTCGATGGACTGACCCTCGTCCTTGAGCTTGATAACGTACAGCCGTTGCCCTCTTGTATTTGCAACCTTTAGCGAATACGTGGTCCCGTCCTCGCCACGCAACGTAACATACTCATCAGAGTACTTGCCGCCAACGGAGCCTTCCGGTGTTGCACTCGGGTCAGGCGTTTGTGTGCTTGTGGGGTCTGAAGTACACCCGCACAGTAACAGCATTCCTGCCAGTAATATCAATAACAGTTTTTTCATTTTCTTTTCTCTCCTTTTTTAATATTAAAAAGGCACACAGTACACCCGCCAACGGGTACTCTGTGTGCCGTAAGCTCACTTTGTAGTGCCGTTGTCAGCGGTACTGCTCCTTTTCACTTACATTATACCACAAAGAAACGCGCTATCCGCGTTTCTACCTCAAACGGTTCAATAATTACATCAGAAGAAGCGAAGCTTCATTCATTAGTGTAATTATTATACCATATATATACATATGGTCAAGCATTTTTTCAATTTTTATAAAAAATACGCCGCACCCATCTGGCACGGCGTATCTGTCGCTATCGTATTGTTTTTTATCCTGCGTAAGTCGTGTAAAGGCTTACCATGTCGCCAATAACCATGGCAGGAGTATCTGCTCCGCCGAGAATTACCGCCAGGCTGCCGTTTGCGCCATTTGCATAGGTCGCCACGCAGTAACCCGCATCACCGGAATATGCGGTCTTGCCGCCAAGCCCGTCAACACCCACCTCGGAGGCAGAAATGTCGCTGTTGTACTCCAGTCTGTAATTGTACAGGTCGGAGGACTCTATCCTTGTGGCAGAAACGTTTGTCATGTCGTATGTATGGGAAGCAGACTTCATAACTGCGTTAATAAAGTCATACTTGTGGGCAAATACCAGCATTTCAGCAATGTCCTGCGCGGTGGTGTAGTGATTGCCGTTGGACAATCCCGTGCAGTTGATAAAATGCGTATTCTCCAATCCCATATTGCTTGCTCTGGTGTTCATCGCATTGACGAATGCTGTTTCCGTGCCGTAGCAATACTGTGCCAGCACTACTGCCGCGTCAGCACCTGACTCAAACAGCATAGCGTAGAACACATCCCTCAGGCAAACCACCTCGCCTGCCGCAAAGCCCGCAGAAGGCAAGCCTGCCGATGCGACAAAGTCAACTATCTCCTGTGTAAACATAACAGTGGTGGTGTTGATGTCTATTCCGTTTGCGGTGATATACTCATACGCCACTATCGCAGTCATGATCGTGGTCATGTCCGCAGGAGCAATGCGCATATCGGAGAGCTTTGAAGCAATTATTCTTCCCGTATTGACGTCTATCACCAGCGCAAAGTCGGACGATATCTCGTCCCCTATCACAGCTGTGTTTTCGTCCTCTGTCAAAGCAAAGTCATCGTCGCCCTTATCATTTGCCTCCAGTCTGCCATCAAGCTGGCTGAACAGCTCTGTCGCTCTGTTTTCCAGCTGGCGCAGCAGCCTGTCAACAGTTTCGATATCAAACAGCACTACCGTCTCGTCGTCAGATGCAATGGGTGCTTCAAACGCCTCGTTAAACTGCGCTATCAAGCCATTGATCTCATCTATCTCCTCGGGAGTGATGACCTCGGCATATTTTGCACTAATGAGCTTTTCGCTGATGGTGGGAATCTTTGAGCTTGCGGCAATAGCATAATCGGACTTTGCCTTAAGCTTTTCGTCGATATCCAGAATAATGGAATCAGACAGCGAAACCAGAGCGTCGTATGCCAGCTGTGCCTCCTCCGTTGAGTATATCTCAACCGCAGGATCGTCGCTGTAAAGCGGTGCGTTTACCTTTTCCTCAAGGAATTCAACAGAAAGCTTGATCTGTTCCTTCTGCAGAGTGGACATATTGTCAGCGTACTTTGACAGCTTAAGGCTCTTTTCCAGCTTTTCGATAAGCTCCTCAGCCCTGCCGCGCATCTCTTTCTGCTCGCCCCACAACGTGTTTGTAAGCTCACTATGGATGGAGCAGTAGCAAGCCGCACCCACCTTTACCTCTATGACTTCGTAGTGGGACTCTCCCGTTTCCTCATCAACAACAAGCTCCACTATACCGATATTGGGCACACCGTTGACGTAATACAACGGGAAATACTGATACAGCAGGTACTCGTAAGGATTATCTATCTTATCCTTGTAATTCTTCTGTCCCGCTTCCTTTTCGACGGGGTTCTTGATCTGCTCGGTAAGCTTCAGATACTCGGATTCAGGATCAAGTATTACCGCAACCTTGGTAACCTTACAATCCTCCGTACAGTACTGGTTTGCCAACAAGCCCGACTCCTTACAGTACGTTACCTCGATATGCTCATCGCAGACCTGTGTAGGCTCAGTACCGCGGATAAAAAGCTCCGTATTAAGTCCGTATCCAGCCTGGTCGTGCTCGCAAAGGTCGCCGTTAGGCAATTTACCTGACACAGCACATACCGTAACCTCAATAACGTCATCGTCCATATTAGGATATATCTTGCTACCCTCAAGCTCATCGTGAACAGCGTTCATGACAGCCTTCCATAAGGGTGTTGCATAGTACATAGCACTAACCTCGGGGGCAAAATTCGGAATAAAGTCGTCATGACCTATCCACAAGCCACAGGTATAGTATCTGCTAAAGCCGATAAAGCCGATACCTCTCCTCAATTCGTTTGTACCTGTCTTACCTGCTATCTGGATATCCTTATTGTTAAGCTCAATAAGAATAGGTGAGCTTGGCTTTTGCAGAGCACTTACCAACCACTGCGAAATGATATATGCAGTAGATGATTTGAATATTCTCTTTGTCTCCTGGTTGTCTTCATCAAAAATCGTCTCGCCAAATCTGTCAACGATCTTGATGATCGCCATAGGCTCTCTGTAAATACCGTTGTTTGCAAATGTAGCAAACGCCGCAGTGGAGTCTATCAAAAATCCACCCTTAGAACCCAACGAAAGATCTGACGGAGCCTCAGAAAGGACTTCCTCTGCAAAGTTCATAGCACGCAGGTAACTCAATGACGTATTTACGCCCAATCTGTCCAAAAGAATTCTTGCGGTAGGTATGTTAAATGACCTCATAAGTGCATTGGAAACACTCTGCGGACCTTTACAGCTTGCCAACTTATCAAAATTCTGCGGATAACCTGTTGGTGACTGCCAGCCGTCAATATACACAGGTATATTCTCAATGACCATATCGGTCAACAAGCCCTGGTCAAGAGCAGGTGCATATACGGACAAGGGCTTGATACAAGAACCCAAAGCCAATACTGACTGGTATGCTCTGTTAAGACCCATTCTTATGGTCGGCTCCGTTCTTCCGCCAACAATACCTGCAATGTAGCCCGTAGCATTGTCTAAAACGACCGCAGCGCACTGGGGCTGCTCTATTCCACCACCGCTGATGGCGTAGCTGGGGTCATCCAGCGGCGGCCAATTCTTGTATGAATAAACCGCATTTTCTACCTGAGTCTGTGTGGTTTCGTTAAAGGCTGTGTATATCTGCAAGCCACCCACTCTCAAATAAGAGTGTGCCTGCTCTCTGCCTATTTCGCCCTCCCAACCAAAGGAGTCCATAATTCTGTCAACTATCTCATCAAGCACGTATTCAACGTAATACTTATGATCATAGGTGTAGTCCATGGATACGGGAATAACCTTAAGCTGCTCCGTTTCCATGTCGGTAATGTCAAACAGCGCATCGTTGTACTGCTCCTCGGTTATAAAGTCCACGGCGTACATCTGCGTCAAAACATAATTTGCTCTCTTGTACAGTCGCTCTCTGCCCTTATCACCAAATCCGCCGTCGTCAATCGCCAGCATACACAGTCGTGGATTGTACATTGTGGGGGCGTTGGTGGCGCCCGCAAGCACCGCACATTCTCGTAGAGTCAGCTCGTCAAGCTCCTTGCCAAAGTAATCCTTTGCCGCAGATTTTACTCCGTACAAAAGACCTCCCATGGGCATGATATTCATGTACCATTCAAGGATCTCATCCTTGGAATACTCTTTTTCCAGCTGATATGCAAGGTATATTTCCTGGATCTTTCGCTTATAGGTCTGTTGTGACGTCAACAACGTCAGCTTTAGCACCTGCTGTGTGATGGTACTACCACCCGATACGGAGTCGCCCGACACGTTTGACAAAAACGACGCAACTATTCGCTTGAAGTTAAAACCGCTATGCTCAAAGAACGTTTCGTCCTCACTGGCAACAACGGCATACTTCAGCATCGTGGGGATCTCATCGTAGCTTACCCACGATCTGTTCTCCAGGTTGTAATACTCCGTGATAAGCTCGCCCTCACCGTCATAAATAAAGGACGTTCTGTCGTTATTCTCGATCTTCTGAATATCAAGCTCGGGGGCAGATGCAATATATGCCCTCAAAACTCCCAATCCAATACCAAGGCAAGCAAAGCCCACCAGCATAACAAGCACAACTGATATCTTGCACACCAAAACACCGATGGAAACCATAAAGAACGGACGTCTGTCGTCCTTCCAGATGCTTGCTTCCTCCTCATAATCGTCATCCTTGCTGTTTGATACGGAAGCTCGCTTTTCCAATCTGTTCATTTCCGGGATGGGCATTATAAACTCATCACCGGAGTCTGCCTCCGTCTTATTTGTTGCTCTGTTTTTTGGAGCAAAGGCAGTTTTTGTCTTCTCGTTTTCCAGTCTGTTTTCCTCAGAGGATGCAGGCTTGGACACCTTCTTTACAGGAGCAACGGGGACAGGCTTTTTCTCAACAGGTCTTTCCTTTGCTGCAGCATGGGACTTGATCCTCTCCTCCTGCAGTTTTACCTCCTGCTTATTCTGTCGTTCTTGCTTTTTTGCATCAAAGAACGCCTTTATCTTGCGGGACAGCTTCACAAAAAATATTATCACCGTACCCAGCGCATTCACGAGAGCCTTTTTGAGCTTCGACTGCGGCTTCGCCTTTTCGTGGCTACCAATCTTCGTGCCTCCGTCCTTTTTGAACAAGGCTGTAACCTTACCCTTTGCCACAGCATATCCTGCAGAGATCCGCTTGCCCAGGTTTATAAAGAACTGCTTGGTCTTTTCCGCTGCATTTGTCAAAAAGCCCTTTGAAAAGACCTTCTTGACCTTTGCAATAGCCTTGTTGACAGTCTCATTCGAAAATATTTTTTTAGTTTTTGAAACAACCGTGGCAAAAAGCTTTTCCACGCCTGCTTTGTTGAATTTTTTTGAATTATTTTCGGACAATGTAATATCTCCTTTATTCCGTGATCATGCAAAACGCCTGATTCCAATTATCCTATATAATAGTATATCACGATTGCCCCAACATGTCAAGAAAATAAATGTTCACATTTGAGATTTTCAGCAAAATAACTACGATCCGTTACTAAAGCGTCGCTAAATTCGGGTCTTGTCATATGTAACGCAACAAAGAAATCCACGTCCTGCCTTTTCTGCTCTGCTCCCCAACGGTATCAATTACTATTTTGCCCTTTCCTCGCAAGGATATTACATCCTTTTCCTTTACTCCGTGGGATGCAGACTCCAC
>JAGBHJ010000236.1 GCA_017935525.1 Clostridia bacterium
AGGAAAGGCCGATATACAGCACGTCAAGGCCCTGCTCCAGGGCGGGGGTGAAATCCGCGCAGAACTGCTCTACGTTGACGGCAGCGGTTTTGGCAACGCCGCCCGCACGCATCTTGTCGAAGAATTCCTTGGAGGGCATTTCGTTGCCGGCATATTCCTTTTCGGAATCGTTAAAGCGGAAGGTGAGGTATTGGCAACGGACGCCCCACTTCTCGAGAACCTCGGCGGCGATATCGCAGCCGGAGTCGGTGTAGATGACAAATTGAGACATTTTCATATCCTCCTGGTATAGGATTTGGGCGGCGGGACTACGTGACCCGCAACAAAAGGACACCGCCAAGGCGATGTATATGAAGGTTACTTTTGTAACCCTTTCCTTTATTATATTGGAAAATTGCGCTAAAGTCAATCATTTTGGTGGCAATTCTTACTATATTTTCATTTTTGTAACACTAAAACCATCAAAAAACCGTTTTTTTGATGATTTTGGGCCGGCATTTTTGGAAAAACACCAAAAAACAGAGCGCCTACAAAAGCAGTATTGCCCAAAATGCGGCAGAATTACAGGTAGGATATCTGTGGTTCAGCGAGAGACGTGTCCGCGTTGCCGCCATGGAAAAAATATCCCCACCAACGGTATATAAAAACCCCGGATGGCGGTGGCCATCCGGGGGCGAGGATGAAATTACAGATAAGAGAGCAGCAGGTGACTCAAAACGGTTGTGTAATATTCCTCATAGTGTTTGAGCGGTTATTTTAAGAGCAGCCGCACTTGCGTGCTGTGCTGTACGTCCCCGCTCTCGAATTGATTGTTGACGGTGTAAAGGAATGCACAGCTACCATCCGCAAGCTTGACCAGCGTCACATCCTTTACGTCGTATCCCTTTCTTGTCTGCACGTTCTGATAAATGGCGTTCAGTTTAGTCTCAATAGCTGCCTTTGCGTTATCCTCGTTGAGCACGACCTTTTTTACGTTGTCAAAGGCGTTCAGCATTCTCACGCCAAAGGAGGAGACATTGCCGTTCCCATCGACGGAGATGGTCAGGCTATCCGAGGTTTTGTATCCCGCAACCTCTCTATAATACGTGAACGTATAAAGCGTATTGTTGGAGATTTGTCCTGTGCTTGTATCAACGGTATAATCGCTTAATACAATATAGTCGTCAGCAATGTTATCAGCGATTTTTTTGCATGCTGCCTTGTCAAGCGTAGCCTTTGCGGCAGGCTCGTATATAAATGAAATGGAGGATAGTTCACCGGTCGTGGCATTTATTTCAAAGTAAATGCCATCGCCTTTGTATTGATGCGAGACGTATGTGTTGGGGATGTGAGCGGCCGTTTTCCGATACGTACCGGAGTATGTGGAGCCGTTGAATGTAACGGTAGCGCTTTGCGCGGCGGATGAATCTTGGTGATAATTCAGCTTTTCAGGACTCCAAATAGGGTATTCCGATATATGCGTTCCACCATCGATGGTATCAAAGCTTCCAACCTGCAGAGCGGTAAAATGATCAAATTGGATCGTTTGCTTCCCGGCACTTCCACAGCCGGAAAGCATCGCTATGAGGATCCACGCAACAAGTAAGCAAGAAATAAGCCTCAAATTTTTCATTTGTAAATACCTCCTTGTATTAGTTTAGTTTTGTGTTGGTAGAACCACAGATAGAATAATAAATTAAACCAGTGTCTGAATATTTAGCAGAGCCCTTTAATTGCAAACAAGCGGCACTAACAGAAAGTCCGTCTTCCATTAAATCGAAGAAATCTTGCGTCCAATTATTTGCAGTAGTGCAATCAATGTTCTCTTTGAAGCCTACAGTGATGTATTGCTTAATGAGCGGATTGTGTAAGTACCATCATTAAGAGGGGTTATTCTCCATTTAATTGTGTTTCCCAAAGTTGTCATAGTGCCAGAAGAGGCAGCAATAGAGTTTGAAGAATTGTGCAGGTATTTACCTGAATATTCGTTGTTCAAATAAGAAGTTTGAACAGAATTAAATACATTTGCAGCTTTTACAGTGGGGGCAGAAAATGGAATAACTACGATTGCCATAGCA
>JAGBHJ010000237.1 GCA_017935525.1 Clostridia bacterium
CCCTTTACGAGTATTGTAAAGAGTATTACCGCAATACCAAAATTACCCGTCCAATCGTAGAACAGGTCAATGATGGATGCAAGAAAATTAACTATCGCACTCCACATAAATTCATTCCTTTGCGGTGTATGTAACACCGACTGCCTTTCGCACCGTTTTGTTTTTATTTCAAAGGATCGTACCCGCCCTTGCAGAACGGATTACACCTGAGTATCCTCCATATGGTAAGCCCTGTGGCTTTGAGGAAATTGTACTTTTTGTACGCCTGTATCGCATACTCCGAGCACGTGGGGGTAAACCTGCGGCACGGGCCGTGAGTAGATGATATATTGCGCTGATAAAACCTGATAAGGGCTATTGCAAGCTTTCTCATTTCTTTAACACGTTTGCCTTATTCAACAGCATACCGACGTCGCGGCAAAGCTCGTCAAATGGCTCCTCGCGGTCGTAGCTTCTGGCAACAAACACAAGGTCAAAGCCCGCCAAAAGCCTGTCGTTGTATTTATAGACCGCCTCTCTGAGCCGCCTTTTGCAACGGTTACGCTTGACTGCATTGCCGATCTTTTTGCTGACAGAAAACCCCACTCTTGTGCGGGAGGATCTGTTACCCTTTACCAGCAGCACCGCACCCCTCGCCTTAAACGAGCGACCACTGCGGTACAAGCGGTTAAAATCGTTTATCCTTTTTAATCTTCCGTATGTTCTCACAAAAAAATCCTCATATAGGACAATGGTCACATACAAATGTCACTCTTAAGCGTAACATCCGTGTGTGACCTACAACGCACTCTATAATGGATCCTTTCGTCGGCTGTAAAGATACACTCCTCCCGTACAATACGGCTTTACCAACGAATGACCCGATCGGTCCGACCGTGGATACCCACCGTCCAACCAAAAAACGATCTGATTAAGCTGTGAGCTTCTTTCTGCCCTTCTGTCTTCTTCTCTTAAGAACGAGTCTGCCGTTCTTTGTGCTCATTCTCTTTCTGAAGCCGTGCTCCATGCTTCTCTGTCTCTTCTTAGGCTGGTATGTTCTCTTCATTATATTTTCCTCCGTTTGGGTAGTAACTGTGTACTCTAAATTACCGTAATATTATAATAGAAAAAGTCAAAATTGTCAATAGGGAATTTCCACATAACGCAGATATTTCCGCAAAGTTTACAAATTATTTACATATCCTCAAACAATGCATCAACAAATGATCTTGCGTCAAACTCCTGCAGGTCGTCAATGCCCTCGCCCACGCCAATGTACTTGACGGGTATTGCAAGCTCGTTGCAGATAGTCAGCAATATACCGCCCTTTGCCGTTCCGTCAAGCTTTGTTAGCACCAGTCCCGTTGCGGGGAACGCCTCGTTAAAGAGCTTTGCCTGCTGGTATGCATTCTGCCCTGATGTGGCATCAATAACTATCCACGTTTCCTTTGCGGCAGAGGGATGCTCTCGCTGGATTATCCTGCCAATCTTGTCAAGCTCGTTCATAAGATTCTTTTTGTTGTGGAGTCTGCCTGCGGTGTCGCACAAGAGCACGTCCGTATTCTTGTTTTTTGCGGACTGAAGCGCATCAAACACCACGCTGCACGGGTCGGAGCCCTCCTCGTGACGGATGACCTTTACGCCCGACCTTTCGCCCCAGGTTGCCAGCTGGTCTATTGCCGCAGCTCTGAAGGTATCTGCCGCCGCCAGCTGGACGGTCTTTTTGTCGTTGATAAACTTACTTGCCAGCTTGCCGATGGTGGTGGTCTTTCCCGCGCCGTTAACGCCTATCACCGTAATAACTGCAGGAAAGGTCAGCTCCTTTGTGGTCTCTCCCTTAAGGAGTATCCCCAGCATCTCCTCCTTCAAAAGGGAGATTATTGCCTCCGGCTCCTTTATTCCCTCGTCCTTTACCCTCTGTCGAAGGCTGTCGATGAGCATTTGGGTGGTCTCTACCCCCACGTCGGACGTGATGAGTATCTCCTCTATCTCCTCAAAAAGCTCCTCGTCTATCTTTTGGAACGACTTCAGCATTCCCTTGATGGAATTTACGATATTGCTTCGGGTCTATGCGATGCCCTGCTTTAATTTGTCAAAAAGTGACATATTCTCCTCCTTTTAATATCAATAATCCTCCAGACGCACGGAAACAAGGGACGATACACCCTTTTCCGCCATAGAAACTCCGTACATTGCGTTACTTGCCTCCATGGTGCCCTTTCTGTGGGAGATTATTATAAACTGCATCTTGTCGTCAAAGGTCTTGATAAGATTTGCCAGAGAATACACGTTCTTTTCGTCGAGAGCCGTGTCTATCTCGTCCAATATGCAGAAGGGCGCAGGTCTTCTCTTAAGCAATGCAAACAACAGCGCAGTTGCGATAAGCGCCTTTTCTCCACCCGACATAAGGGATATATTCTGGAGCTTTTTGCCCGGGGGCTGTGCAATAATGTCAATGCCCGCCTCAAGAATATCCTCGGAGTTGCAAAGCTCCAGCCTTGCAGATCCGCCGCCAAAGAGTTTCTTGAACATCTCCGTAAAATACTCGTTTATTATCTTGAACTCCTCGTCAAACCTTTCCCTCATCTGACCTGTAATGTCCGCTATCAGCTTTTCAATATCACGGATAGCCGCATTCATGTCCTCCCTTTCGTCGCACAGCGTCTTCCACTTTGCGGACTGTTCCTCATACTGCTGTGGAGCCTCGGGGTTGATGGTGCCCATTCTGGTGATCTCTGACTTGTGATCTCTTATCTTTTTATTGAGGGCTTCGATATCCCCCTCCTCCCTTTCCGATGCCAGCGCATCACCAAGGGATACCTGATATACCTCCCACATTCTTGACTGGAGGCTATCACTTTCCATTATTACCTTTGTCTTTTCCATTTCAAAGGTATACTGCTTGCTCTTTATATCGGAAAGCATTGCTTCAAGGCTTCGGATCTCGTCCTCCCTTGCTCTTTTCAGCTTATCAAGGCTCTTTAGGTCATCCTCGCACTCCTTCAGCACTCGAATCTCCTCTTCCTCCGCCGCTTCGCTCCGCTCTATCCTCTGCTTATGATCCTCGGCAGAGTCCACACAGCTCAAAAGCTCCTCATCCTGCTGTGCAATAAGCGCCGTAAGCCTTTGAGTTTCCTGCTCTCTTTCCGTCTTTCTGCCGTCAAGATCATCCACGGAGCTTTGGGATACCTGCAGTCTGCTTTCGCACTCCATCTGCTTGAGCCTTGCGTCCGTAAGCTTCAGCTCCTGGGCAGTAAGGATCTTTCGCTCCATTTCCTCTCGTGCCGCCAGCTCGTCAACCTCGTTGTTGATCTGTGCCATTGCCTTTGCCACCTCCTCGGCAGACATCTGCAATGCACTTATCTCGTCGCTGACACGCTTTATCTCGTCGTTAACGTTGAGTCGCTTTTCGTCACTCAAAGCCTTTGCCTTTTTTGCGTTTTCGTACTCGGATACTACAAACTCATAGCTCTTTTGTGTGGAGTTCAGCGCCAGCTCGCAGTCGTGCTCATCCCTTTGAGCCTTTTCCAGCGCCTCTCTTGCGGAGTCCCTCTTTTGGCGCAACGCCACCATAGCGGCGTTATAGCCCTTGAGCTCCTCGATATTTGTCTTTAACGCAGTTTCCAGCTCGTCTATCTCTCTTGAACGGGAGAACACGTTGGAAACGTTGCTCTTGCCCCTTGAACCGCCGGAAATTGAGCCGTAGGGGTTTATCACGTCGCCCTCAAGGGTAACTATTCTGTACATATACCTGCTTGCCCTTGCAATGGCAATGGCGCTGTCCATATCTTCCGCTATTACCACTCTGCCCAAAAGGTTTTCCGCCACGGCAGTATACTCCCTGTCAAACTTGACAAGGTCCACCGCCGCACCCAAAAATCCCTTTTGGCGGAGCGTTCTCATGTCGTTTTCGCTAATACGTCTGCCCTGCACGGAATTCAGTGGCAAAAACGTAGCATAGCCCAATCTGTTGTTACGCAGGTATTCGATTATCTGCTTTGCGCCCGTGTCCATCTTTGTGACGATGTTCTGTACCGCACCGCCCAAAGCCACCTCAATGGCGGTCTCAAAGCGTTTTTCCACTCTTATTATCTCGGACACCGCACCTATAATGTCGTCGGAGAAGGTTTTTCCCGCATTCTTCAGCTTCAGCACCGCCTTTGTGCTGTTGTTGAAGGACTCCATGCTCTCCTTCATCTC
>JAGBHJ010000238.1 GCA_017935525.1 Clostridia bacterium
CCCTCTGACGAGGGAGCTGGATTTTGCGAAGCAAAAGCCGGAGGGAGAGATTCTGGTTTATTGAATTTTTCTTCCGGCGGGAGCAAGCCCGCATCCTCGCCCCACTCATGCCTTCTCTTTAGGTGGGTTGCTTGTAACCCGGATGAGGTGTAGTAGGGACCGGCGTCCTCAACGGTCCAAATACTCAATCACATTTCAACCAAACGGACGACCAATGGCAAGCCCTCGTCCTTGCCCCCCATCCAAAGGCATGAATGCAAAAACGGTACATCCCACCGGGGATATACCGTTTTTTGTCTTATCAATATTTGTTCAATAAATACACACGGCAAAGCCGTTTATAACTCTAAACTCGCCGCAAGGCGATCATAGTTATCGAACGCTTACAGGCGTTCTTGATTTTTTTCTTTTAGTGTTTTTACTGAGGAAACGAGCATACGTCGGAGCTCAATGCATTTTTCCTGCATTGTTTTGTAATCAGTTTTGTCTATGCTATCTGTTTCTATCAAGAGTTCAAGCCAGTATTCACTTTCATTACACTCCTTGAGTGCAATTTCGAATTTTGAAATGAAATCCTTTGTGCCTTGCGCATATTGTGCCTCGTGGATATTGGCACCGACTGAAGTTCCGCTACGCAAGAGCTGATTAACCAAAACAGCTTCAGTACCTCTTTTCTTCAGCTTTCTACATAGTAAAACAGTTGACTTTGCAAAGTCCTTTGATTTCGTCCTTAAGATACTGTCAGTCATAAGAATGATCCTTTTGATTATTAGTTTACAGTTGACAGTTATGAATTCGGCTTTGCCGAATGTTATGATATGATCGCCAAGGATCAGCTTTGCCGACAGGCAAATCATAACACGGCAAAGCCGTTTATAACTCTAAACTCGCCGCAAGGCGATCATAGTTATCGAACGCTTAAAGGCGTTCGATAGTTTCCATAATGTAATCAGCAAACTCCTGGGACGTGCAGCCTGTATCTCTGCCTGTAACCACCAGCTTCTTTTCTGTCTGCGTGCAGATCTCAAGCGCTTCAAAGAGCTTCTTTGCCTCGCTTACGTAGCCGATGTGCTCAAGGAGCATTGCAGCGGCACGGATAATGCTGGAGGGGTCTGCATAGATGGCTCTGCCTTCGTTTACCATTCTGATGCCTGAGCCGTGGATGGCCTCAAACATGGAGTACTGCTTACCAAGGTTGGAGCTGCCTGCTGTGCCTACGCCGCCCTGGAACTCGGCAGCCTCGTCAGTAATGATGTCACCGTAGAGGTTGGGCAGAACTACTACCTTAAAGTCCTTACGACGCTTGGGGTCGATGAGCTTTGCAGTCATGATGTCGATATACCACTCGTCACATGTGATCTCGGGGTAATCCTTTGCAATGTCCCTTGCAATGTCAAGGAACATACCGTCAGTTGTCTTGATGATGTTTGCCTTTGTTACAACCGTTACTCTGTCTCTGCCGGTCTTTCTTGCGTAGTCAAATGCCGCCTTGATGATCCTGTAAGAGCCCTCGTATGTCGTAACTGTAAAGTCCATACCAAGGTCCTCGTTTACTCTCAAGCCCTGGCTGCCCAATGCGTATGCACCCTCTGTATTCTCGCGGAAGAATACCCAGTCAATACCCTCTGCAGGGATGGAAACAGGGCGAACGTTTGCAAAAAGGTCAAGCTCCTTACGCATAGCAACGTTGGCACTCTCAATATTCGGCCACGGGTCGCCCGCCTGAGGTGTTGTTGTGGGGCCCTTGAGGATAACGTCGCACTTTTTCAGCTCTGCAAGGATGTCGTCGGGGATTGCCTTGTTGTGAGCAACTCTGTTTTCGATCGTGAGGCCCTCAATATCGATGAGCTTTACCTTGCCTGCGGCGATATCGTCCTTAAGGAGATACTCCATAACGCGCTTTGCCTGCGCTGTGATGTGGGGACCAATGCCGTCGCCGCCAACGATGCCCACCTTGATGCAATCAAGCTTGGAGTAGTCCACAAAGTCGGACTGCGCCTTCATCTTTTCGATTCTGTCGAACTGTTTGTTGAGAACTGTTTCGATATGCTTTTGAGCATTCAGAATGTATTCTTGTCTGTCCATATATATGTACCTCTAAAAAATATTTTTCATTATTACACAACGGATGTAGTATCCATATAGAGTATTATATCATATCAGCGGTGTTTTTTCAATATATTTTTGTGTGAGAGGTAAAATTTTTTATTGACCGACTCGGCGCATGCAATATAAACCGGCAAGTTGCCGAATGTGGCAATACCTGCCCAAAAACGGCAAAATTGGAAAAATTTTGAAGTTTTTGGGGAAATTGTCAAAAAATCAATTGACAAAAGTGTGTATATATTGTAAAATAGATATGTACAGTTTCTATCTGTAAAATGGGAGTGTATCATGAATTATCAAAAGAGGTATTTAGTATGACAAAGAAGCAATTCTTGTTAAAAATGGGTATGCGACTGTTGTCCTTACCCAGCAAGCGCAGGGACGAAATACTGAATCATTACAGATCGGTTATCGACCAGAGCATGGCTAACGGCAATACGGAGGAATCATCCGTAGAAGCCCTTGGTGACGTAAACAATCTGTGTAGGTTGGTTCTGAAAAAGGAAAAGAAGCCTACCTTTGTGCCCATCATTTTTACGGTGTTGGATTATCTTGTCGGATTGGTTAAAATACTGTGCGTGGTGGCGGTGCTGGCGGTGCTGGCCGGCATTGTGGGCTTGGCAGTAACGGGCGGATACTCGTTGCTTATGACAACTATGGATCATTTTATCCCTTCCGGTGTGCTTTTGTCGTCCAACATTGCAGGTGCGATGTTTAAGATCGGTGCGTGCATCATAATGGCAAGTATGCTTTTGGTGCTGGTGGTTATAATCAAGTCCGCCATTACTGCAATAGTAAAGGTGATAATCCACATTGCAAACAAGGTGAAGGATGCAGTTTACGGTATGCAGACAACAAAATTGATGAAGGAGGCATTCAAGGGTGAAAGCGCTGACCAAAATATTACTCACATTTGCGGTTTCTATGTTCTTTATAGGTGTCGTAGTGTGTGGAGTTGCCTACATAATGGGCGGCACAGACCTTGGCAGACTTGACTTTGAGACCTCATACGAGGAGAAGGAATACGTAGCATTGTCCTCCTCCATCAGCAATATAGTTATTGACGTTGACAGACACGACGTGGTGTTTACGGAATCTCCCACGGTGTCAGAGATCACGGTTGGATATTACGAAAATCAGTACGACATTTTCTCCATAACGGAGGATGAGGGTACTATCACTATTACAAACAAATTCATTCAGAACGCCTTTATAAGGTTTTTCTGCTTGCTCTTTGACGGTGACAATACGGACAACAGAGTATTGAGCATAGTTGTTCCTACGGGCTTTTACGGCAAGATGGACGTTGCTTGCTCAAAGGCTGATGTAAGCTTTGACGGTGTACATAATCTTGATGAGCTCAAGCTGAACGTAAGCGACGGCGATGTTGCACTCAATACGGTAACGTGTAAGACGGCAGCGTTGAACGTTGCGGCAGGTGAACTCAGCGTTACCGGTGGTGTTTACGAAACGCTTGACATAGTAAATTCTAACCCTGCCGAGTATTTGCCCATCGACGAGATCGACCCCGAGCTTTACCCCATGCTTGGCATCACACCTCCCCCTGTAACGCCTCAGCTGACACCCACCCCCGGTGGACTTGTTGTGGTAACACCTACACCCGAGGTAACTCCGTCTGTGGATCCGTCTGCAACGCCCGATGGATCACCATCAGTATCCCCCGATGTTACGCCTTCCGCAACACCCGAGGTAACGCCTGAGATAACGGCAACGCCCAGACCTACAAAGGCGCCTACGTACCTTGTGGTTTCCGTGGCAATGGTTCTTGAGGGAGTTGACGTTAAGGATCTTAAGATCAATGCAATCTACACGAACATAGAGGGTACTCTTGCGAGAGGTGAGAGCTACTACAAGATCACTACGGACAATGTGACCAACAGCAATATAGAAACGAACAACAACAAGACTGCTGTGGGTACCATCACGATCACACAGAAGGATGGCTCAACAGAGCTTGATTTTAAGTGATATAATAAATGATGTAAAGCCGATACGGTATATGCCGTATCGGTTGTTTTTTTGTAGGAAATTGTCGATAGGATTGGGTGAATCATTCCGTGACGTCGAGGATGCCTTTATAGATTCGGGGAAAAATGCGGATACGACAAAACCTCTTTGTTCGTGAAGAAAAGAAAGACAATACTGACGAAAACAGATACGAGAATATAACATTCCCAGCCCACGCCCCCAGACCTACGGACTTTTACAAATCTACCGACCTAAAGTTCAGTATCATTTGAGATATGCCGTATAAAAGCGTTTTAAGGGTGGGTGGTCAAGGCGGGAGGGGAAATCCTAATGGTTCGCTTGCGAACCGATGTCCCATCCCGCCTTGTTGTTCTTTGGATACTTTCTGTCAATACAGAAAGTATCATAGTCGCCACAGAATTGGGCATAAAACAAGAAATGTGTGTGCAAGAAAAGGAAGTGGAGAGGTTAGTTGCGATGAAAACGGTTTCAGAAATGAGGAGGTCATGCTGAGAGAACATGAATTCGGCATTTTGGACCGTTGAGGATGCCGGTCCCTGCAGACCTCAACACCTCATCCGTCAGCCTACGGCTGACACCTAAAGAGCTGATTAAAAATCAGCCCTTGTCCTCAAAGGAGAAGGCATGAGTGGGGCGAGGATGCGGGCTTGCTCCCGCCGGAAGAAAAATTCAATAAACCAGAATCTCTCCCTCAGGCTTTCCAGCCTCCCTCGTCAGAGGGAGCCTTTTGTGATTTCCGAAGCAACTGAAAACATGAATTCGGCATTTTGGACCGTCGAGGATGATAATTCCTACTGCGCGACCCATTTACCACTATAACAATGACCACAACACGGAAATGAATGATACATAAGCAAAGTTTTTTCGCATTTTTGGGGAAGTTTTATACTGTAATTTGGGATGGTGTTGTAAAATATCATTTGACAACACAAGGAGAAGTAAACAGTATGAGCGAGAAAAAGGCAGGCGCCATCATCAAGGCTAACAAAACCGGAATATTTGCATTTATAGTGATACTGGTGGGCATTGCCGTAAGAGTGGCAGGCTTTGGCAGTCTTCCCGGCGGATTTAACCAGGACGAGGCTTATGCGGCGTACGAAGCGTATTCATTGTTGAATTGGGGCATGGATTCCAGCGGATATGCCTTCCCCACGTATTTTGTATCATGGGGCAGCGGTATGAACGTGCTGGAAAGCTACCTTGCAATTCCGTTTATGGCGGTGCTGGGCTGTGAGGAATGGGTATTCCGTCTTCCACAGCTGATACTTTCGCTGATCTCCTTGCCCGTTATGTATCTGATGCTGAAAAGAATGTTCTCCTCAAAGGTTGCCATAGTGGGCTTGTGTATGATGGTAATATCCCCATGGCATATTCTGCTCAGTCGTTGGGGGTTGGAATCCAACCTGGCGCCGCACTTTTTGTTGTTTGGAATGTATTTTCTCACAAAAAGCGTTGATAACGACAAAAATCTCTGCCTTGCCGCGCTGATGTACGGCTTGGCGATGTATTGCTACTCCATGGTGTGGCTGACGGTACCCTTGACGGTGGGCTTTTGCGGAATATATCTGCTTGCCACAAAAACAAAGATCAGACCGAGGATCATCGTATCATCCATATGCATACTGTTTGTGTTGGCGTTACCACACATTCTGTTTGTGCTGATAAATAGCGACATTATTCCCGAGATAAGAACTCCGTTTTTATCCATTCCCAGGCTCGTTGTCAGCAGGGATAACGAGATAGACCCCATGCATCTTTTTCAGCTGGAGTCCTGGCAGAGAGCGTTTGATATAATCGTAAACCAGAGCGACGGCTTGGTGTGGAATTCTGCGCATATGTACGGACTTTACTATGGGGTCAGCGTTCCTTTCTTGGCATTGGGATTTGCTAAAATGGTGTATGACAGCGTAAAAAGCATAATAAAGGGTGAGTTCTCATTTTCCGTTATACTTGGCGGTGTGTGGCTGCTGTCGCTGGTTGCTTGCATAGTAATGAACTACGACCTGAACGTCAACAGAATGAACTCCGTACACTTTTTGTCACTTATACTGATCGCAAACGGCATTGTGTGGCCGATTGATTGGTTAAAGAAGCTTTTTAGCATGAAGGTGCTGTACGCATCCGCTGTGGGACTGATGTTTATTGCGTCCTTTGGTATGTTCAGCAATTACTATTTTACGGACTATAACGACTCTCTGCACGAGAATTTCCGCCACGGCATGGCGGAGGCAATGGAGTTTGCCAAGGAGAGCGATTTTGAAGAAATAAAGGTGGATCTGGATATCTGTTTTGCCCTGGTGCTTTATTACGACAGGACGGACGTAAGGGTGTTCAGAGAAACCGTGGTGTATAACAATTACCCAGCCGCATTTATGAACGTAAAGCAGTTTTCCAACTACGAGTTTATAAACTACGGCTCATCGGCGCCAAAGGGAGAGGGGATACACATAATACTGTCCCAAAGGGCGGAGGCGTTCCGCAAGGTGGGGCACACTGTGGTGGATTTTGGCAACGTCAGCGTGGCGTATAAGGCGCCGTGATGTATGCAAGAGAATAATAAAAGAGTCGGTACGGAGATTTCCGTATCGACTCTTTTTGTTTTTACTTATTACTTTGGGATCACTTCAACTGATCGGCAAGCCACTTTTCGAAGGAACGGCGGTATGTTGCCTCCAGATTTTCCTTTACGATGCGTGTCTGGGTATGATCTTCGCCGTAAATGTGGCGGAGTATCTTGTACGCCTTAACGTAGGACTCCAACGCCTTGTTGTAATCTGCCTTGTTGAGGTATATTCTGCCAAGGTGGTTGTGCGTTCTTGCGGTAAGCGGATGCTCTGATCCGAGAACGCGCTCTCTGATCCTGAGGGTCTTGTTGTTAAAGTCAAGTGCCTTGTCAAAGTCACCCTGCTCCTTGTAGATCAGAGCAAGACTGTTGTAGGTTGCGGCTGTCATGGGACTGTCAATGCCGACGATCTTTTCCTTGATCTTGAGTGCCTTGTTGTGGAATTCGATAGCCTTTTCGGGCTCGCGGATCTCGTTATACAGTGCGCCCAGCTTGGAGTA
This sequence comes from Clostridia bacterium, assembly GCA_017935525.1. Lineage (GTDB taxonomy): Bacteria > Bacillota > Clostridia > HGM11327 > HGM11327 > SIG351. Next base: position 7,180 of record JAGBHJ010000238.1, read on the forward strand.
GATGTTCGCAAGGCTCAGGTTTGCTGCTTCCTTTTCTCTTATTGCAAGAGCACGGTTGTAGTTTTCCAGCGCCTCGTCATACTCGCCCAGCTCAACAAGGGAGTCTGCAACGCTTGTGCAGATACCTGCGATCTGTATGTTATAGGAATCGTGGTACTTTTCGTAAATGTCAATAGCCTTTTTGCCGTATTCAACAGCGTTTTCGTCCTCGCCCACAGCGGTGTATATTCTGGATACGTTGTCATAAACAACGGCTGTTGACGGGTGATTTACAACGGGTATCTTTTCTCTGATGTTAACTGCCTTTGTACAGAATTCCAGAGCCTTATGATATTCGCCGCACTGGAACAGCCAGCAAGCAACTGCGTTGAACAGCTCGCCCTTTTCGTCAAAGCGGTCGTGCTCAAACTCTGCCAGAACACCACGGGCGATCTTGAGCTTTTTCATAAACAATGCAAAGCTCTCGTTGCTCTTGATGTACTTGCCAGTTATGATAAGGTTGATGAGCTTTTTGCAGTTTTCGGGCTCAAGGTCAAACTGCATATGCATTGTCTGCCTCATCAAGGGGTGTATGCTGTAAACCGTGCCGTAGTTTGTCTTTTCGTGGCAATCCACCATGCCCAGCTTAACCAACGTTGCCATGTCATCCTTGGAGAATTCCAAAGCGGTAACAATGTCCTCGGGGATATCGATATCGGGCATTACGGCAAAATACTTAAGTATGTCGTACTGGTTTTCGTTAAGATTTGCAACCTTGCAGAGCTTGATGATGTTACGGCAAACAAGCACTGCGGCGGAGTCTGCGTCAAGACCCGTCATGTTCAGCTGTGTAAAGCCGTCGTTGCGGAGCCTGTGGAGATACTCTGACAGGTTGTAGCCCTTGGCTGATTTTGCCAACAGCTTGATAAGGTAGAGGTTTTTGCCTGCAAGCTCAATGTATTCCTCAATTATCTCAATAAATTTGTGAGCCTTGTCCAACGTATAGTATTCGTAGAAAATGTCAATACATTGGTCAAGAGGCATGGAGCCAAGAGCAACTGCCTCTGCGCGGCCAACACCGGGGTTGTTGATAAAGATGATGTCAACGTTCAGCTCGTCGAGGAATTTGCTTTCATCCTCTGTAAGATAATAGCCGAATGAGTTATCGATGCAGAAAAGGATCTTGTTCCTCTTTGCTCTGATAAATGCGATTATCTGTGCATAACGTGTGTCAACGTCGGAGGTTGCGGGGTAGATGGACATGGAGTCCAGAATACTTTGTCTTAAGTCGCTGTCAAGACGTATCCAAGCGCAATGGTCGTACTTGGGGTTGATATCGTGGTAGAGCTCCTTGGCAAATGTCTTTTTGCCGGAGCCTGCGGAATCATCCTCCAGGTATATTCTGCCTGCGGAGTGGAGCTTTTCCTGTGCACGGAGCATAATGATATCTCTGTTCTTGTATGACCTGCCAATGCTGGTGGGCACGTTGGTCATGTGGTGAGTAACGACGTCGTTCTGCGCAATGCTTATGCGGAAGTTCATATCGTTACTGGAAATGTGGATGTAATCAGAAAACTCGTATCTATTGGAAAGCTTTGCGGCTGACTCCTTCTTTTCCGGGTCGTACTCAACCTCGGAGATGTTGGAGTAGATGATCGCAACGATGTTTCTCAGATAATCCTTGAACTGGGACTTATATCTGTTTTCTCTCAGGTTGTTGCCGTCAATAAAATTGTTTACCCAGTCGTCGTAGGACATTGTGTCGTCAAGAGGATTTGCGGCATAATAATCCATGAGCTGTTCGATGATGGCGTCCTTTTCGAGCACCTTGTCGAACTCATCGTAGCCAATATCCTCCTTGATGGAGTTGATGTAAACGTTGATCTGTTCCGTGATAGCGTTACGAGTGCCGCTATCAAGCTTTTTTTCGTAATACTTTGCCATATTGTTCCTCCTTTTGTTGGATGGGGCGGAGCAAAACACTCCGTCAATATAAGTATATCACAAACCAAAGTATTTTTCAACAGAAAATTTTGCATTTTTTTATACAAAAAGACCTGCGCAGGCGACAAGCCGAGGCGCAGGCTGTAATTCTGAAAGATATCACGTCTTAACGACGATCTTGTGGGAGCAGTTGGGGCAGGTAACTCTTATTTTGCCCTTGCCGCGGGGTACTTTCATTTTGCCCTTGCACTGCGGGCAAACGAGGTAGCGGTACTGCTTGCGGTTCTTAAGCTTTGTCTTCCATCCCGAAAACTTTGCCTGAATGGGATTCCACATACGCAAAAAGCGGTAGTTCTCCTTCTGCCTTGCGGCGATGTTTTTGGACAGTATACGGAACATAAACACCGCAAACAATGCAAGATAAAGAACGTACAAGAACACCGACGGAATAAACAGCGACAGGATGTTCAATATAATAAACGCGATAATGAACGCAAGGGATAGCTGGTCAACGCCGTACCGTCCCATCATAAATCTTCTCAACCAATTCATAAAAGCTCCAAGGGGATGTTTGTAATTACTATGCCAATATTGTACCACATTATTCCGATAATTTCAATAGTTGGCAGAATAATTTACGATTATGTCATCTTGAGTTAATCTTTCCCACCATAAAGCATTTGGGCAATGCGGACGGTCTCCATTGCGTCTGCCGCATAAAAGTCAGCACCGATGGCATCGGCGTATTCCTTTGTAAGCACGGCGCCGCCCACCACTACCTTGACGTTTGGGCAGGTGACTCTCAACTGCTTTATTGTCTCCTCCATAGCGGGGACAGTGGTGGTCATAAGGGCGCTGAGGCCTACCACGAGGCATCCGCTTTGGGACGCTGCCTGACAGACTGCATCTGCGGGCACGTCCTTACCCAAGTCTATTACGTCAAAGCCGTAGCTTTCCAGCATCACCTTAACTATGTTTTTGCCAATGTCGTGGATATCGCCCTTTACTGTGGCAATGACGAATTTCTTGTCCGCTTTTTTATTCTCTTGCGGGATAAGTCTCTTTAACTCGTCAAATACCGCCGTTGCCGCCTCCGCACTCATCAAAAGCTGGGGCAGGAAGGTCTTTTTCTCCTCAAACGCTGTACCTGCCTTGTTTAATGCGGGGATAACGTGTAGGTCTATCACCTCAAGAGGGGAGAGAGATTTTGCAAGGGTCTTTGCCTCGTTGACGGCGTCCGCAGTCAAGCCCTTTTCTATGCAATACTGCAGGTCACGGGTGACGGCGGCAGACTGTGTCGCCAAGGCAGGGGTTGCGTGGGCGATATAGTCACCGCAGGCCTTATCCATGCCGTTGAGCGCTCTGAATGCGTAGTAAACGTTCATCATTGCTGATGAAAACGGGTTCATTATTGCGCAGTCCAGACCGCACATAAGGGCGTTGGAATAGAATACGGAGTTGATATTATCCCTTTCGGGCAGACCAAAGGATATGTTTGACACACCCAAGGAGGTCTTAAAGCCGTTTTGGTGCAAAAGCCGTATTGACTCAAGAGTGATCACGGCGTTTTGCGTATCGGAGGATATAGTCAGCGCCAGAGGGTCAACTATGATGTCCTTTTTTGCAATGCCGTATTCAGCGGCAACGCTTGCGATCCTTTCCGCAATGGCAAGGCGTGCTTCTGCCGATTGGGGAATACCGTTTTCGTCCATTGTGAGCGCAATTACAGCGCCCGAATACTTCTTTACTATTGGGAAGACTGCCTCCATGCTCTCCCTTTTGCCGTTTACGGAGTTGATAAGCGGCTTGCCGTTATACACTCTTGCGGCGTTTGCCAGGGCCTGCGGGTTGGAGGAATCCAACTGCAGGGGGATATCCGTTACGCCCTGAATGGCACACACCACCTCGGGGAGCATTTCGGGCTCGTTGATCTCGGGCATACCCACGTTGACATCCAGCATATGCGCTCCTGCCTCTACCTGAGCCAATGCCTCGCTGAGTATATAGTTGATGTCGTGGGACTTCAGCGCTTCCTTCAGCTTGGGCTTGCCAGTGGGGTTGAGCCTTTCGCCTATAAGAACAGGCGTTGAGCCTATCTCCACCCTGTGGGTGTAGGAGGTCACCACGGTCATCTGCTTTTCTGCAGGGGGAGAGTATGGCAGGTCCCTTGTTTTTTCTATCATTTTTGCCATATGGTCGGGCGTGGTGCCACAGCATCCGCCCAAAATACAGCCGCCCTTTTGCGCCAAGGTAACCATATAGTCCGCAAAGCGGTCGGGACGTATGTTGAATACCGTTTTGCCGTTGATAACTACGGGCAGACCTGCGTTGGGGTTGACTATTATGGGCACGGATGCGTTTTTAGCAAAGGTGTCCACGATGTCCATCATTTTGTCAGGCCCGCATGAGCAGTTAAGACCTATGGCGTCAGCCCCCATGCCCTCCAGCATGGCTATCATGACGGTGGGGTCAGCCCCCGTCATAAGCTTGTTGTCTGCTCCGTATGCATTTGTGACGAATACGGGCAGGTCGCAAGCCTCCTTTGCCGCAAGCAATGCCGCCTTGGTTTCAAGGCTGTCGTTCATCGTTTCTATCAGAATAAGGTCACAGCCCAGCTCCTTGGCAAGAATGGCGCTGCGGGAGAATATCTCCACCGCCTCCTCAAAGTCAAGGTCACCCATGGGCTTCATAAGTCTGCCTGTGGGGCCGATGTCGTACGCCACGTATCTGTCGTCAAGACCTGCAATGGCAGCTTGGGCGCAAGCCACCGCTGATGCCGCCAGCTCCTTGTAGTTGGAATACTTACTGCAGTTGACGCCAAAGGTATTTGTCTTTATAATGTTGCACCCTGCATTCACGTAGCTTTTGTGGAGGGCGGTTATCCTTTCGGGGTGGGTAAGATTCCATTCCTCGGGAGCTTGCCCGCTGCACAGCCCCATTGATTGGAGCACCGTGCCCGTGCCGCCGTCAAAATACAGTCTTTTGTGCTTGATCGCTTTTGTAATTATTTCCTTTGCCATAACGTTAACCTATAATGTAAGAGATATTGTTTTTGATAGCC
>JAGBHJ010000239.1 GCA_017935525.1 Clostridia bacterium
AAAGTTTACGATGTTGGCAGAGTGGTCGGGCTCCATATGCTGAATAACAAGGTAGTCGGGCTTTCTGTCACCCAATGTGTTCTGGATATTGTCCAGCCACTCGTGTGTAAAATTAACGTCAACCGTGTCCATAATGGCGATCTTGTCGTCAATAATGGCGTAGGAGTTGTAGGACATTCCGTTGGGGACCTTGTACTGTCCCTCAAACAGGTCCACCTTGTGGTCGTTAACACCTATATACTTGATGTCGTTTGTTACTGTCATTTTTATTACCTCTCTTAATAATTCTTTTATTTTAGCCCAAAGGCGTTATGTTTATTCCAATATCTTTCCGTCGGTGGAGATAGTGATCACCTGCCACGGAATAAATTTTCCGCTTGCCCGGAGCGCTCTTTTTGCCGCAGCCTCCAGTCCGCCACAGCAAGGTACCTCCATACGCACGATCTTAACGCTCTTGATGTTGTTGTTTGCGATGATGGCTGTAAGCTTTTCCGCATAGTCAACGTCGTCAAGCTTGGGGCATCCTACCAACGTGATGTGGTTTCTGATAAAGTCCTCGTGGAAATTGCCGTAAGCAAACGCCGTGCAATCTGCCGCAATAAGCAGATCTGCATCGTCAAAATATGGAGCATTTACCGGCACGAGCCTTATCTGGCAGGGCCACTGGGAAAGTCTGCTCGTAACGTTTATCTGCCGTGCGGGGGAAGTGTTTTCTCTCTTGATTGCCTTTGACTGTGTGCCGGGGCATCCGCAGGGGAGCTTTTGTCCGTGCTTTTTCATTTTTGTCATCAGAACGGCTTCTTCGTTGTACTCGGGAGCCTCTCTTTCCTCAAAGGAGATGGCGTTGGTGGGGCAAGCAGGCAGGCAATCGCCCAAGCCGTCGCAATGGTCTTCCTTTGTGAGCTTTGCCTTGCCGTTTATCATTTCGATGGCACCCTCGTGGCAAGCCGCCGCGCAAGCACCGCAACCGTTACACTTTTGTTCGTCTATTTTTATTATCTTTCTTTTCATTCTCTTCTCAATATTATTATATACTTTTTTTCTAAAAAGTCAATCATTTTTTGATCGAATAACTTGACTTTGTGATAATATTATAGTATAATTCCTTTGGAAAGTATGTTGAATTTTCAACAAAATGGAGAGGTTATGGAAAAATATATTGAAATTCTGGAAAAATGCCCATTGTTTGAGGGGGTAAAGAGGGAAGATCTGCTGAGGATGCTTTCTTGCCTTGGCGCAAGGGTGGCGAGCTTTGACAAGCGCTATACAATCTTTGCAGAGGGCAGACCGCTAAGGGCAATAGGCATAGTGCTTTCGGGCTCCGTGCAGGTGGAAAGGGTCGACATTTACGGCAACAGAAGCATTTTGACAAAGGTGCACCCCACGGAGCTTTTTGGCGAGGCGTTTGCCTGCGCAGGGGTAGAAGCCATGCCTGTATCCATCGTAGCCAGCGAGCCCTGTGAAATAATGCTTATAAACTGCGACCACATACTCCATACCTGCAGTAATAACTGCGGTTTTCATCAGCAGTTGATATACAATCTTATGAAGGACTTAGCAAGAAAGACGTTGCAGATACATCAGAAGCTGGAGGTAACGTCAAAAAAGACCACCAGGGATAAGCTGATGGAATATCTGATGATAATGGCAAAGAAGAACGGCAGTAACAGCTTTGACATCCCCTACGACAGGCAGGAGCTGGCGGATTATCTGGAGGTGGACAGAAGCGGGCTTTCTGCAGAAATATCAAAGCTGAGGCAGGAGGGTGTGCTGGAAAGCAGAAAAAAGAGGTTTGTGTTGTTGTAGAGTATGGGGAAATACGCCAATGGTGACATGGCGTATTTTTTATTTCAACCGTGGGTTGAATATTGTCAATAATTAGTTTATTGACTAAATTTGTTATAATGGATATAATAATATAAAGAACGTCAGTTGGAGGGACTATGGATATTGGCAACAAGATAAAGGAATTACGAAAAGCCAAGGGTATCACCCAAGAAGCATTGGCAAAGTATATAGGCGTTACTTTTCAGGCGGTTTCAAAATGGGAAAACGGGATATCATTGCCTGATATTACATTAGCCCCTGCCATTGCGGCATTTTTTGGCGTAAGCTTGGATGAATTGTTTGACCACGATGCGACAAAGGAAAGGGAAAACGCGATACAGATTGCAGACCGCGCCATGAAATTCAGGTACACCGACCCAATAAATGCGAGAGAACAACTGGAGGAGGGACTAAAATTATATCCGAGCAACGACATTCTCATGGTGAATTTGCTGTACGTGATACCGCCGGATGAAAGTGATGAGATAATACGGGTAGCCTCAAAGATAACGGACGTTACAAAGGACAACGGGATAAAATACGATGCACTGAGATTTATGGCAAGGACTTATATGACTATGGGGGAAGAAGAAAGCGCACGGATGACTCTGGACATGATTCCGGAGATATATTTTTCCAGACTGTCGGAAAAAGCAAAAATATTGGGAGGCGAAGACAGTTTGTTGGCGGCGTGCATGGAGGAAGGCGTTGCGCTGAGAAACATGCTGGACATGATGACGATAATGGCGGACCGTTTGGCAGAAAAAGGTGAAATAGAATCAGCCATATGTGAATTGGAAAGGGCACAAACAGTCCTTGAAGTTATGGACGCCGCAAGCTCGTGGGACGGCGTGAGGCAAGATCTGGCAGAGAAGAAGAATAAACTGGTGGAAATAAATGACGGTAAGAATAAAAAGCAGAGATAGTCTGTTTCAAAAGCTGGTGGTGTTAAAAACCAACCGAAACAAGAGATATAAGTATAATGAGTTTATTGTTGAGGGTGTCAGAAACATCAATGAGGCAGTAAGAAACAAGTGGGTGATAAAAAATTTTGTATTTTGCGAGGGCGTTTTATCACATTGGGCAGAGGATCTGCTAAAAACGGTTGATACACAGAAGAATTACTGCCTTTCCCGTGAGCTTATGGCGGAATTAAGCGGCAAAGAGGACCACTCGGAGCTTATGGCAGTAGTGAAAATGCGAGAGGATTACCTTTTTAACATAAAATTGTCAGCCAAGCCGCTGATTGTACTGTTTGACAGACCGTCTAACAAGGGAAATCTTGGAACAATGATCCGATCCTGTGACGCAATGGGTGTTGATGCACTGCTTTTGACGGGGCATGGAGTTGATCTGTACGATCCCGACGTTGTTGTGTCAAGCATGGGCTCATTTTTCTCCATACAGGTAATAAGGGTCAGCGATAACGGCGAGTTGAACAACTATATCAGAAAACTAAAAAACGAATATTCCGACTTATGTATTGTCGGTACCACCTCTCATAACGAGGCTGCGATCGATTCCGTTGACCTGGACTGTCCGCTGATACTTATGGTTGGGAATGAAACAATGGGATTGAATAAGTCCTTTAAGGAGACCTGCGATGTATTGTGTACCATTCCCATGGAGGCTACGTCTGCGGCATCGTCCTTTAATATCAGCTGCGCCGCAACGGTAATGCTGTATGAGGCAAAGCGCCAGCGAGGCTTTGCAAATGGATAAAGAAACCAAACGGCGTACCTGCTATTGCAAATACGCCGTTTTTGTTATAAACCGTTATTCAAGATAAAGCCGCGTAATGGGAAGATCTGTACTGACAAGAGCCTTTACCGCACCGACCAATGCGCGCGGGTGAGCGCGGCCAAAGTCCATGTGAATGCTTACCGCAAAGGTGGATAGCTGCGGCGGCAATTTATCCACATCGGACACGTAATGGATCTTATTAAATAAGCGACGCCGATTGTATTTGTTCATATACTTGTCCAACGTTGCCACGCAGGTCTGTACGGTGTTGCTGTCAGGCTCGCTGTCAAACATCACGTTAAATATGACGTCTGGGTAATCCGTGCAGTCAACCTCCACGGGGAACGGGGCAACGGAGAGTATCTCGTTGATAATGGGATCTTCGTATTCTGTCATGGCAATGCTCCTTTGCGGGTGTATAATGAAACATGGCAATATCTCATTTTTTATTATAACATATAACCGTTATCATGTCAAATGGTG
>JAGBHJ010000240.1 GCA_017935525.1 Clostridia bacterium
AATTTTCAAAAAACTTTTTTGAAAAGATCTGATGTGATGCTCACAACGTCGTTGCGTCGAAAGCTTGTATATTATACCTCTCTTTTTAGTTTTTGTCAACCCCTTTTTTCATAATTTTTCCAAATTTTTTAATATTTTTGGAGATACTGCAGCTTACCTATTGCATTTTATCGGATATTGTGGTAAAATATTGTCATCAAGAGGTAAGGAGGCAGCTATGTCACGTTTCAGCGAATACAATCTTATGCGTTTGTCGGACAAGGACGACGAGGACGCCTTTGACCCCATCGACTTTGACCAGGAGGAGATCGACGAGGAATTTTCCGACGACGTGCAGTCATTCATCGAAAAATACAAGGCGTTTTACGACGATGTCAAGACGGACCGTAACGTTTATAAAGAGGATTGGTAAAGCTCGCCCCATTTGACAGGGACGAGCTTTTCTTTTACCTGACGTAAGGGATATCCCTACTGTCCGAATGCGAGTCGAAACTTCTATGATACCTTTTCAGCTCGTACGCCATTACCAGCATTCCGACAACGGCGCACCTCCGGTTGAACACCCACAGTCTGACTCCAACACCATCCACCATCGTGTATGTGGTAGGCAATATCTTCAACGCTGTTAATTTCTCCAGCTTTCTTACCGCATTCTCTCCAAAATTGATCCTTGCCCACTCGTCATCAAACGTAAACCCGTCATTCTTACGATAAAGAGCCCGCAATATCCTGACTGCTTCTTCATCAGCCAGCGCTTCAAATATTCCCTTGTAGTCGTCCCACTCGTCAAACACCCGTCCGTATCCGTCCTCAGATTCCTCAAATATCGATACGAATGCGCACTCCTCATGATTTGAACCCAAAACAAAGCCTTCGTTATACTCGTGACACAACGAGCCTGTTACATGATCAACGTTATGGGACTCTACGTAATCATCTATGTTTTTTGCTCCGCCCATCCCGAAATTAGATATCAGCTCCGCAGTATAAGCCAGCTTTCGTGTGGTGTGTACCCGAGAAGCTTTGCCCTCCTGAAAATTATAAAACCCCTGCATGGAATTTGCTACGCTGACATGGTTCGTTACCATTCTTTCCGCAAGCAGATCAAGAGATACACAAAAGATATCCGCTATTCTGCACAACATTTCCACGTCGGGGATATTCTCCCCTCTCTCCCATTTTGATACCGTCTGCGGACTCACTGACAGCATACCTGCCAAAGCCTCTTGTGTAAGACCTCTTGCGCTTCTGTATTCCCGTATTTTCTTACCTATGCCCATGATCTACACCTCCTTAAACACGTGCCAGCTCATGGGTATTCCGACGTAATTTCTACCCGACCACTCCGTTGCCGGTATACATATATATGCCAACGTAAGAATTGCAGGTATAAGCTGGCTAGCCCAAGTATTGAATATTTCAGTTTCATCGTTGCCAATATTTGCCGCTTTAACGCTGCACAGCCCCTGTTTTACTCCGAGATGAAGTAGCTCCTCCACCTTACCGACGCATACCCCCGCCGACTTTGCCAGATGCTTTGCGGTATAATTTGGCGAAAAATCAGCATCCATCATGCACACCAAGCACTTGATCATATCCTCATCCGAAAGCAACGCCAGTAATTCGGATATCTGTTTTCTTCTGTGGTCAGTCAGATATTTGAAATTATTTTTCGCCGGCAGCTGCGACACGGATATATTTGCTTCATCCCCGTTAAACATCAAAAGACAAACGTTATTGCCCTGAAAGCAGGTTATACCGTTGTCCCCTCCCGTGACTCTGTTTGGGGGTATCGGGCAGTCCGGCGGCGCGCCAAAATTCCATTGCTCAAAGCACTTTTTCGCCACCCCGTTTATCAGCTCATATTCCGCTTCAAACGCCTTTTCTACCGAATTTGCCACATCAAGCTCTCCAAGAAGCGTTTTGGCAATATTCGATCTTGCTTCATCACTCTCCGTAAAGAAAAACTCGGGAGAAACTCCAAAATACTCCGCCAACATAACAAGCGCATCAAATCCGGGCTCACTTTCTCCCGTTTCCCATTTTGAATACGTTTTATCGGATATTGCCAGCTCGTTTGCCAATTCTACCTGAGTCTTGCCCGCCACACCGCGCAGCTCCGCCAACCGCTTTGCAAAGCGATCACTCCTGTATTTCTTTTCAACCATGTTCTTTCACTCTCCCTGAATTATTCAGCAGCGCCACTGTGTCACCATTATACACTAACTTATGCAGGGAGTCAATGACTGTTTTTGACAGTAATTCTCACGATATGATACTTATCGTCGTAAATTCTCCTATGAATATCAGCCGCAGAAAAAAAGCACCCTTTGGCGTACCTGCGATAAAGCAGGTACGCCAACGTTTTTCCTACTTATGGTTGGAAGAAAAATCATCAATCAAACCAATGCGTTATTGTTTTTTGTTGGTATCAATGGTATAATTTAAGCGTAGCTACACAACAAAAATAATGGAGGTATGTTTAAAATGTTAAAGATAAGCGAAAACATTGCTGCTTTACGCAAACAAGCAGGAATCACGCAAGAGGATCTTGCGAATAAACTTCGTGTATCAAATCAAGCAGTATCTAAATGGGAAGCCGGAAAATGTTGTCCAGATATAGAAGTTCTTCCTGAACTGGCTACTTTTTTTGAAATTTCTATTGATGAATTATTATTAGGTGAATGTCGGATTAAAACGAAATTGCAGGACGAAACAAAAGATCCCTTGGTTTTTCGTGCAATAAAAATAGCTCAAGATAAAAATTATATATCCACATCTATTTTACAACGCTCTTTGAATATTGGATACAATACTGCCAAAAGAGTTATCGAAGATATGTGTAAATGTGGATATCTGAAAAAAGACATAACTGCTCCCTACGACAGATATACATATACAGAGAATATTGAATCAAATAGTTGAACTTTTGATATCCAAGAAATATTATTGCTTTTGTGACCAAAAAAGCAGTGCTTGTCAGGAAAAACAGACGGACTTTCGGTTCACAAAAAAGCCTTCTCCAGTGGGGGAAGGTGGCAGCCTAAGGCTGACGGATGAGGTGTCCTAAAGTCAAAGCAACTCCTCATCCACCGCTAACGCGGTCCCCCCTTCTCCCACAGGAGAAGGCTATCCTCCCACCCGACAATATACCTAAAAGGTGTAGCACACTATACCTTGCCATGCAAGGCGTGTGAAAAGGAGT
>JAGBHJ010000241.1 GCA_017935525.1 Clostridia bacterium
CCACAGGTATGGAGGACGGAATGATAAACGGCGGCACAATGCTGGATGCGTGTCTGATAAAAGACGAATTGGAAGACGATGCTGACGCCGCTGACCTTGCGAGAAAATTAGTAAAGGGTATGTTGAATTGTGCTTCTTCTGCTAAAAGTGAGGGCTTTTTGCCTCGTGCGGTATCCATCGAGGATGGAAAAACTCACTATCCGGATTCCTCTCGTGATCAATATACTATGTGTGCCTTTGGATTACACAGATATCTGACGTCGTCCCTTTGCACCGCCCGCGAGAAAGAACAGATCGCGAGGGTGGCAGAGGCTATTGCCCGCCGTGCGGAAAGAAACGTTACATCGGAAAACGGCTACGATATGTTAACTGACAACGGAAGACCGACCCTTGTGACTACCATGTGGGGAGATTCCCTTGCCAATCACGAGTATATGAGATTGCCCATGCTTTATATTCTTGCGTACGAGTCCGGCGGGGATAGTCATTGGTTGGAAAAATACCGTGAGATCCGTGAAAAAGCATATTGCGGCTCGCTCCCCATGGGTGAATATTGGGCGCTGTATACTTTGCAGCAAATGCAAGCCTCCATCCGTGTGTGCTATGACGTTGAGACCGATGAGGAGTGGAGAAGACGTTTTCTTTTCCTTATGAATGAGGTTGCTGATTATACAGAAGGGATGGTGGATCGCGTTCGTGGGCGAATGGACTCATATAATAACTACAATGCCCCGCAACCGTCATTTCGCACGATCCCGCCAAAGCCCTCCGAGAGGTTTATAAAGCTGGGGTATGAGAATGCGGTATCTACGTACAGGTCTGACGCCACCGAATTCTTTTTGCTTCAGGATTGTGCCCAGATCTCCATTATAACAAAGCTTGCGCCGCAGCGGGATACTTGCAGTAGTGCTCTTGAGCTTCTGTCGGATGCTTTTAACAAGATCGATCTGACAAAGCACCAACGAAACCTGCCGCTGTATTTTATTGACGGCTATTACAGAAGTATACTTTGAGCTGTCGGCGGACGTTATTATTGACGATAGGGCGAATAAGTAGTATAATCATAAAGAATTATCCAAAGAAGGGGTTTTTACATGACAATAAAGCAAATTGCAAAAATATCGGGTTGCCAGGATGGGGCTATCTGGCAGAATTTGTTGTTCCGTTTTGATCATAGCGGTAAATTTTGTGTGTATGCTCTGACGGATATAAAGGCGGATGCTGTTGAGGAGCTTGAACCGTTGGGTAGATTTGTTCTTGACAAAGCGGATATTATTGTCCCCCACAGTAACGCTGTTTTTTGGGGGACGGAGTATTTTGCTCCCGATGACGAATATCCGATACTGTATTCCAATATTTACAATAACTATGCAGGTGCTGAGGACAAGCTGATTGGGGTTTGCTGTGCTTACCGTGTAGAGCGCACGGGAAAAAGCTTTAAGACGACGCTGGTCCAGTTGATAGAGATCGGCTTTACGGAGGATCCGTTGCTTTGGAAAGCGCACCCTGACAGACACGGCGTACGTCCTTACGGAAATTTTGTGATAGACCGCCAAGGTGGTTATTATTACGCATTCGTTATGAGGGATGAGGATCTTGGCACAAGGTATTTTAAGTTTAGGATCCCGTCATTGAATGAGGGCGAGCTTGACCCCACCTACGGGGTAAAAAGAGTGGTTTTGACTCCCGATGATATTTGCGACAAGTTTGACTGTCCATATCACAGATTTATCCAGGGGGCTGCATTGCACGGCGGCAAGATCTATTCAACCGAGGGCTTTTGCAATAGCGAGGACAACCGTCCTGCCATCCGAGTTATCGATCTTGACGGAAAAAAGGAGGAGCAGTATATCGATCTTTGGGAAATGGGATATAAGCTTGAGCCTGAGATGATAGATTTTTACAACGATATCTGCTATTACAGCGATGCGGATGGCAATCTGTACCGTTTGGAGCTGTGATCTTGGTAACGACTTGTGAGCATTGAGCTATTTTGTATATTCATGAAAGCTTTTCTTCCTTTGGGGGGAAAGCTTTTTTGTTTTGTATTGCCTCTCCTGCTATTCTGCGGTGCTGTTGTACTTACAACTCGTAGTTGTAAATATAACAATTGAAATGCTCTTTACATAGTTGTGGGAAAGGTGTACAATATACGTAACAATACTTTTTTACTATTGGAGGCAATATGGAGCTTGGACAGTCTATTTATAAGATACGCAGTAAAGCAAAATTAACGCAGGGGCAGTTTGCTGAAATATTCGGTGTTTCGCAGCAGTCTGTTCAGAAGTGGGAGAGTGGCGTATCCGTCCCCGATATCGATAAAATAATAAAGATCGCCAAATACTTTGACGTTTCTCTTGACTCCCTTGTTATGGGGAATGACAACCGTCTGGTAGAGGAAATGAACAATACCGAGGTGTTAAAGCCGCAGTTTAAGAACATCCACGACTGGGAATTCTATTCGTCCAATCTGGAAACGGAGTATAAACAGTCCATAGAAGAGGGACTTGATATTGAGGCGTACAAAGAGGTATTTGCTTCTGTTTCTATGCTTCCAAAGGGGGAAATCAAGAAAAGGTTTGGCGATATTCTGTTTGATATAGTTTCGACCGCCAAAATAAGAGAGGATTATTCCTACGTAGAGCCGTCTGATCTGAATCAAATTCAAATGATGCGTCGCGGCGCTGACGAAAAATACCCCTACGATAAGGAAAGGCTTAAGGATAAGATACACGGGGCATGGCTTGGACGTATCTGCGGTTGTATGCTGGGAAAGAGTGTTGAGGGCGTAAGGACCAATGACCTTATTCCTTTTTTGAAGGAAACAAACAACTATCCGATGCACAGATATATCTATCGCAGCGATCTGAAGAATATTGATCTTTCAAAGTACAAGTTCAATTTCGGAAGCGAGATATATGCGGACGAGATCGACGGAATGCTTGTGGATGATGATACCAATTACGTCGTTCTGGCGCAGCAGATCATTGATATATACGGCAGGGATTTTACGCCCTACGACGTGTCAAAAGCGTGGCTTTATTTTCAAGGAAAGGATGCATATTGTACCGCAGAGAGAGTGGCGTTTTGCAATTTTATAAAGGGATACGAGCCTCCACAATCGGCAATGTATAAAAATCCGTATCGCGAGTGGATAGGAGCCCAGATCAGAGGCGATTATTTTGGGTATATAAATCCGGGAGATCCAAAGCTTGCCGCACAAATGGCGTGGAGGGATGCTTCCATATCCCACACAAAGAACGGAATATACGGAGAAATGTTTGCCGCAGCTATGATAGCTGTGGCGGCAGTGACAAACAACGTAGAGGATATTATAACCCTGGGTCTTGCAGAGATCCCACAGACGTCAAGACTTTACGAAAGTATTATGTCCGTATTTGACATGTACAAAAAAGGAGCACCAAAGGATGATTGCGTCAGAATGATCCATGAAAAATATGACGAGCACAGCAGTCACGGCTGGTGCCATACGATCTCTAACGCCATGATAGTGGCAGCTGCGCTTTTGTACGGCGAGGGCGACTATACAAGATCCGTATGTATGGCAGTGGAAACAGGATTTGATACCGACTGCAACGGCGCAACGGTAGGTTCTATACTGGGAATGGCAAACGGCAGAGAGGCTATTTCGGATATGTGGAGCACACCCATTAACAATAAACTGCACACGTCTATATTTGGTGTTGGAACTGTCAGCATAACGGATTGCGCAGAAAAAACACTGTCACATATTGAAGGCTTGTAAACGACACCCGGTATTATAAGCAAAATTCGGCGGTTCTTGCAAAAGGACTGCCGTTTTTGCTTTTGGGGAGGCTGTTATAAATTTTTGGTGCGTAGAGGTATTCTGTGCTTTACTTTTCATGGGGTTTGTGCTATAATGCTTTAAGTAAATTGCTTACGGCAAAAGATGGGGAGGCACGTATGACGCAGGAATATTATTTTGGTAACGCAAAGTGGGTTGGAGCAGCAGATAGAAGCAGAGGAACGTTTTCTGTTCTGCGAGGTAGGTTCTATGCCGATGCTCCAAAACGGGTAATGCTGAATGCTATTGGACTGGGCTTTTTCAAATGCTATATCAACGGCGTTTGCATCAACCCTGACACGTTTTTACCTTTGTCCTCCGATTTTGAGGTTGGGGACGAGGGCGTTGCCACAAATGCTCCTGCAGGGCAGGTGTTGTCGGGGCACAGGATATACGTTCCCGAGTTTGACATTACTCCTTTTGTAACGGACGGGGAAAACGTCATCGCCATACAATACGGCGGAGGCTGGTACACGTTCCGCGATAGGGTGTACGGATTGCCAAAGGCTATATACAGAATTGCAGTTGAAGGGGATACTACCCAATACTATATTTCCGACGAGGCGTGCAAAATAGGGCAGAGCTTTGTGGAGGAGTATGATTTTACGTCCTTTGAACGGCATAATTACACTGCCTGGCAGGAACATACGGGAAAGAATTTTGACGACAGCCAATGGGAGAATGCAGTTATAGTTGAGTCCGTCGATACGGAGTATTGTACCACCGACTGCCCCAAGGATGCATTGATAGAGGAGCTTGACGTTACGAGAGTTGGCAAGGGCGAGTGCGGCGTGGTTTACGACTGCGGACAGAATACCGTGGGCTGCTCCGTATTAAAAATATGCGCCAAGCAGGGCGAGCTTGTGCAGGTTTTGTTTTCCGAGGATCTGACTCCCGACGGGCAGATAGATAAGTCCCACGCCCATGGACAAAAATTTTCCGTTGTGTCCGACGGTAAGGATAGAGTGGTGCAGCCGGAATTTACGTGGTTTGGCTTCAGATGCATGGAGGTCATAGGTGATGCAGAGGTAGTCTGTGTCAAGGTGATCCATGCCGAGGTTGGTGTATCATCCACCTTTGAATGCGACAACGAAACGTTGAATTGGACGTACAAAACATTCTTGCACACCATGCTGTGCAATATGCACACCGGGCATCCGTCGGATTGCCCCCACTTGGAACGCCGTGGATATACGGGTGACGGTCAGTTGACCTGCCACGCGGCGTTGTCTGCGTTGGATGCAAAGGCGTTTTACGAAAAATGGATGCAGGATATTGCTGACGGCCAGGATACTATCAGCGGACACGTTCAGTACACTGCACCATTTATCCGCAGTGGCGGCGGCCCCGGCGGTTGGGGATGCGCCATAGTTGAGGTGCCGTATCAGCTTTACAAGCATTACGGCGACAAGGCAGTTTTGGAAAAATACTACGGCAATATGCTGAAGTACATAGATTATATGGAGGCACATTCCGAATTTGGCTTGGTAACCTCCGACGAAAAGGGATACTGGTGCCTGGGTGACTGGTGCGGACCCATTGTGCTTTACCCCGACAAGGGGATATACTCCCACAGACAGCAGATATTGATACCTGCACCCATGGTCAATACTTATTTTATGGTAAAGTCCCTGCGTACGGTGAGCCGTATCGCAAGTATAATCGGTCGGGATGATGATATTGATGCACTCGAACAAAAAGCAGAGCATCACTTTAAGGCGATGCAGGCGGCGTATTTTAACACCTTTGACGGCAATTTTGTAATGAACGCCCAGGGAGCAAATGCCTATGCGGTGGACCTTGGGCTGGGCGACGGCAGGACGTACAATAATCTGAAGAAGTATTACCAATGTCTGGGATGCTATGACACGGGAATTTTTGCAACGGATATTCTGACAAGAGTTTTGTTTGAACGGGGCGATGCTGATCTTGCCGTGGATCTGCTGACTAACGACGGGGACCAGGGCTATGAGCATTGGCGGAAAAACGGCGCTACCACTCTGCACGAGTATTGGGACAGCAACCAAAGCCGTTCCCACAGCCATCCCATGTTTGGCGCACCCGTGGCGTATTTCTTTGAATATCTTTTGGGAATTCGTCAGGAGCAGGAGTCTGCAGGTTACAGATCCTTCGTAATAGAGCCAATGGCAACCGAGAGATTTGGTTATATGAAGGGAAGTATCAACGTGCCTTGCGGCGATATCTGCGTAAACTATCGTAAGCAGGGGGAAGTAATCCGATTTGAAATAAATATCCCCCACGGCGTTGAGGCTCGCTTTGTATATAACGGCGAGGAATACTCCTTGACGGAGGGCGTAAACACATTTGAGCTGTGATGGTATTATGGAGGAAAATGAACAAGGTAAATAAAAAAAGGAATACTGCTGGCAATACTGGCGGCGGCGCTTTACGCTGTGAATTCGCCCCATTAGTGTTACTGTTTCAAAATAACAAGTAAAAATCCTCCCTGTGAGATTCGCAGGGAGGATCAACTGTTTTATAAAGACGCGAGGAAGATCCTCGGTGATGCTTTTGCATTCAGCGCATTATTTTTGACTTTTACTCATCCTCGCCGTCGGAAACGTCAAATGTCACCACAGCGTAGTATTTGTTGCCGTCAAAATCTGCAAGATTCTTGTCGATGTGCTTTTTTACGTCGGAGGGGGTGTATTTTGTGCCAAAGGGGAGAACAACGTCAAATATCAGGTTGGTATGCCCCTTGCCCTTGACCATTCTGAAATCGTGTATGGATATTCTGCTGTCAAGATTTGAGAGTATGGAGCAGATATGCTGTCTTGTGTGGTCCAGCTCCTCGTCCCCCGTGACTATGGGGTCATAGTGGATAATAAGGTGGACGTTGTGCTGTTGAAGGCACTCGCGCTCCAGATCGTCGATTATCTCGTGGCAGGTCATGGGGTCTTCGTCCCTGTCCATTTCCACGTGGATGCTGGCAAAGCGCTGACCGGGTCCGTAGTCG
>JAGBHJ010000242.1 GCA_017935525.1 Clostridia bacterium
AAGCCATCATTGTGGAGGCGATGTCTGCCACGTGGGAGTTTATGCCCTCGTTACGCAATATGTCCGCAAGTATCCCCAGGGATGCGGAGCCCGAAAAGGGGCGTATCACGTACAGCTGTATGATCTGGGGCGGAATGCCGAAAAATGCCAGTGGCTTGCCTATAAGGGCGGAAATTACGCCCAGAAGCCCCGAATCACGCAATACGCCTATTGCTACCGTCATGGCACAAATAAACGGCACAAGGCGGAATATAAGCTCCAACCCCTGCTTGGCACCGCGGCAGAAGGCGTCGTAGACCTTGACGCCCTTGATAATGCCGTAGGTTATTACGAGAATTATAAAAAATGGGATGCTGACCATCCCGAATACGGCAATAAACCTCATTTTTTGCTCCTTCGTGTCCTATGGCAAACGCTTCCGCACAGCTTGCAGAGCAGTATGCCGATGATAACGCTGACAAAAGTGGTGATAACGGTGGTGACGATGATGGATGACGGGGAGTCTGCGCCCATTTGGTCCCGCAGGGATATGACCGTGGTGGGTATCAGCTGGAGTGAACAGGCGTTGACCACCGCAAAGGTGACCATGTTGCGGGATGGCGTTGGCTGTGAACCGTTTTCCTCATGGAGAAGCTTCATGGCGGAAAGTCCAAAGGGTGTTGCGGCGTTTGAAAGCCCCAAAAGGTTTGACGACACGTTCATGGATATAAGGCTGACTGCCTTGGGGGATGCGTTGGGGAATATTCTTTTTAATACCGGCGAGCAGAGCCGTGATATCTTTTCGTTAAGCCCCGACTCCGCAGCGACGTTCATTATCCCCATCCAGAAGCAATATATGCCAGTCAAAGAAAAAGCAAGACTGATGGCGTTTGACGATGCGTCGGTAACGGAGGTAATTATATTCTCCCCATTACCCGTCACCAGCATATAGATCAGCCCGCCTGCCAGCATTGCTCCCCATATAATATTGATCATATCGCCACTCCTTATGATTTTTTGTAAAGTATAATGTGCTTTTGAAGGTGGATATGACAAAAATATCTGCAAAATGGATGATATCGCAGAAATTTTTACAAAAAAATATACTAATTTTTCCAAAATGCTGCAAAAATGACTTGAAGTTATAATGCGTTTGGAGTATAATTAGTACATAAGGGCAAAAAAGAGAGGAAAACGGATGCGAAAAAGGAATTCAGAGCTTTCTCACCCCGCAGGAGGGTACGGAAGCGGCTTTTTTGAATGGATACACATCTTTTTTGTTGCCGTGGTGGTAGCGGGGCTGGTAGGCGTCTGCTTGTTTCAGATAGTAAGGATAGAGCAGATATCCATGGAGCCAACCTTTTACCACGGGGACAAAGTGGTGGTCGCAAGGTCCGTTTATTGGTTTGATGAGCCCAAAAGCGGTGATATAGTGGTTTTTTCCTCCGATGATGGGGAATATAATTATATCAAGCGTGTAATAGGTGTGCCCGGGGACGAGATCTTGATAGAGGACGGCGTGGTGTACCGCAACGGTAAGGCGCTTTTGGAGCCATACATCAGCGAAGCCACCGAGGGCAGCTTCTTTATAAAGGTGCAGGACGGTGAGTTTTTCTGCATGGGTGACAACAGGAATTCCTCTATTGACAGCAGACATGACGCCATTGGGTGCATCGCAAAAAGGGATATACTGGGCAAGGTGGTATATTCGATAGCGCCTTGGGGCAGGGTAGAGCAATACGGACATTGATCGGGGGCAAAAATAAATGAGCGATATTCAACAGGATAAAAAAACAAAGAATTCGGGGTGGAAAAAGACTGTGATCGATACCCTCATCACTGTGGTGGCTGCAGCCGCCCTGGCGTTGTGTATCAATATGTTTATTTTTCAGCTGATAGAGGTAAACAAGACCTCAATGGTGCCAACGTTGCAGGATAAGGAGATAGTTTTTCTCAATAAGACTGCGTATTGGTTTGGCGGACCGAAGTCGGGGGACATTATAGTTTTTGAAAAGACCTTTGACGGGGAAAAGACAAACTACGTCAAAAGGGTTATCGGAATACCCGGAGATGAGATAAAGATACAGGACGGCAAGGTATACAGAAACGGAGTTCTTCTGCGTGAGCCGTACCTTTCAATACCCACTTACGGTGACATTACTGCTGTCATTCCCGATGGAGAGTATTTTGTAATGGGCGACAACAGAAATCTTTCTCTTGACAGCAAGAGCGAAAAATTCGGTCTTGTAAAGAGGGACGAGATATTGGGCAAGGTGATTTTTAAGACCAGACCCCTTGATACTATTGACCAGTACGTCCATGACTACGCGGATAAATAATATTTTTTGAGGAAATTGTAACAAATTTGTTAACAACTATTGACTTTTGGCAAACGAATTTGTATAATAGATACAAACGATTGAAGGATAGGAATTTATGAATGTTAATTGGTACCCGGGGCATATGGTAAAGACCTTCCGCTTGCTCAGGGATGACCTTAAGGGCGTGGATATTGTGATCCAGCTGAGAGACGCAAGAGTCCCAAGGTCAAGTGTAAATCCAAAATTTGAAAAGCTGTTTGGCGATAAGACAAATATCATTTTGCTCAGCAAGGCTGACCTTGCCGACGAAAGAGAAAATGAGGAATGGATAAAGGGCCTCAGATCCGACGGTGCGGCAATGGTTATGACGGTAAATGCGTCAGACCCCCAGAGCGTCAAGCAGGTAAAAAAGGCAATACTTAAAAAAGCCCAGGATATACGTCGCCAGGTGCTTGAACGCAAGGGCATGAACGTAACCGTAAGGGCAATAGTTGCGGGTATACCTAACTCCGGTAAGTCCACGTTTATCAACAATTTTTTCGGTAAAGCAAAGACCAAAACAGGCAACAAGCCCGGCGTTACAAAGGATCGCCAGTGGGTAAAGGAGTCGCCCGATTTTGAGATCATGGACACACCGGGATTGCTGTGGCCCGACCTTGAAAATAAAAAGACCATGTTGAATTTGACGGTCACCAATGCCATCAAAAACGAGCTGTACGACACAGTTACCTTGGCGAGTGAATTCCTCAGGGCGTACAGAGAGCTTTTGAGGGATGGTATGATGGAGCGTTATGGCGTTGATGTGATGGAATACGATATTCCCGAGGACATCATAAACGCCGTGTGTGAGAAGAAGTCTATGAAGATGCGCGGTGGCGTAAACGATCTTGACAGATGCGCAGAGCAGATAATCAACGATTACAGAGCAGGAAAGCTGGGCAGGATCACTTTGGAACCGATCATTCGGGACGCAGAGTGATGCTACAGGCGTAGATCGGCGAAAGGGCTATTTTATGGCAGAAACAAGAGAAGAAAGACAAGCAAGAATAATTCAACAATATAAAAATATGAGCGTTCTGGAGCTGGACTGTGCCCGTCAAGGGTATATGTGCATAGCAGGCGTTGATGAGGCAGGCAGAGGTCCCTTGGCAGGCCCCGTTTATGCGGCGTGTGTTATAATAGACCCCAGAAGGCCGCTTTACGGCGTGAACGACTCAAAGAAGCTTTCGGAAAAATGCAGAGAAGCGCTTTATGACATTATTATTGACCGCGCGGCGGCATACGGCATAGGCTTTTCTGACAACGAGGTAATCAACGAGCACGGCATAATGTTTGCACTCAACAGAGCAATGCAGATAGCGCTCAGACAGTGCAAGCTCCAGCCCGACATCGTTTTGATAGACGGTAACGTGGCGTTCAACATAGCCTCAAAGGTTGAACCCATTGTAAATGGTGATGCAAGGAGTGTTTCCATTGCGGCGGCGTCCATATTGGCAAAGGTGTCAAGGGACAGAGTGATGAAGGAATACGATCTCTTGTATCCGGAGTACGGCTTTGCGTCCAATAAGGGCTACGGCACAGCGGAGCATATTGAGGCGATCAAACAGCACGGACTTTGTCCTATTCACAGAGAGGTGTTCTGCAAGACTGCGCTGACACCCAAAACGTCAAAAAAGTGAACAAGCGAGAAATAGGATCAAGGGCGGAAAAATTAGTATTGGATTATCTTTTGGGCAAGGGGATGAGTCTCGTTGCCCAAAATTATATTTCCCCCTACGGTGAGGCAGATATTATCCTTATGGATGGGGATGAGTTTGCCTTTGTGGAGGTAAAGGCAAGGCGGAGTGATAAATTCGGCAAGCCTGCGGAGGCGGTGACAAAAAGCAAGATGAAAAAGTATCTGCTGACCGCCCAGTATT
Organism: Clostridia bacterium; assembly: GCA_017935525.1. Taxonomy (GTDB): domain Bacteria; phylum Bacillota; class Clostridia; order HGM11327; family HGM11327; genus SIG351. The sequence goes on from JAGBHJ010000242.1 coordinate 4,220, forward strand.
TTTTTATGAACGCAGGTATGGAGGATTACAGAGTGAGGTTTGACGTTGCGGAGGTTTATCTGACGTCTGGCTCACCGTGGGTAAACTACATACAGAATGCGTATGACTTTTCGGGGATAGAGGAATTTTATTGATAAGGAGGGAAAGGCTGATGTTCGGTAAAATAAAGAGCAGCGGTTTGGTTGGCATCAATGGCTACATAATCAGCGTAGAGGTGGATATTTCCCACGGTATGCCGGGCTTTGAGGTGGTTGGTCTGCCCGATGCCGCAGTAAAGGAGGCACGTGAAAGAGTGCGCTCCGCAATAAGGAACAGCGGCTTTTACTTTCCGTCCACACGTATCATAGTCAATCTTGCACCTGCGGATACACGCAAGGAGGGTGCAACGTATGACCTTGCCATTGCTTGTGCGATACTCAATGCCACGGGGCAGCTGAATATAAAGGATGATTTTTCTCCCGTTGTGCTGGGCGAGCTGGCGCTGGATGGCGAGATACGCCCCGTAACAGGTGTTTTGCCCATGCTGCTTTCTGTGGCGGGTAAGGACAACCCATCGGCGGTAATTCCCGTCCAAAACGTCAAGGAAGCCCTCCACGTAAAAAATATGAAGATATACCCTGCATCCTCCTTAAGAGAGCTTGTAGAGGCAATAAACACGGATTCTCTGCATATGGCAGATGCGGCAGAGGATGTATTGGATTTTGATAACGTGGATATTGAGGAGGACTTTGAGGCAGTACGAGGCCAGGAGGGCGCAAAGCGTGCTCTTGAGATAGCGGCTGCCGGCGGTCATAACCTTTTGATGGTGGGCCCGCCCGGGTCGGGTAAGACCATGCTGGCAAAGAGATTGCCGTCCATCCTGCCACCGTTGACGTACGAGGAAGCAATAGAGATAACGAAGATATATTCCATATCGGGCAATATAGACCCAAATGACGGCATAGTCAAGAAAAGACCGTTCCGTTCGCCCCACCACACGGTGTCCGACGTGGCGCTGGTTGGTGGCGGCAGAATACCCAAGCCGGGCGAGATAAGCCTGGCGCATAACGGAATACTGTTTTTGGACGAGCTGCCCGAATTCAAAAAGGACGTTCTGGAGGTGCTGCGTCAGCCCATTGAGGACGGCACGATACTTATTTCCAGAGCCAACGGCACAATATCCATGCCTTGCAGGTTTATGCTGATAGCGTCCATGAACCCATGTCCCTGTGGCTATTACGGTGACCCAAACCATCATTGCCAGTGTTCACAGCAACAGATAATGAGGTATCTGGGCAAAATATCCGCGCCCCTGCTGGATAGGTTTGATCTGCACATTGAGGTGCCTGCCGTGGACTTCAACAAGCTGGCATCAAGGGAAAAGGGCGAAAGCTCCAGGAGCATAAGGGAGAGAGTGCTTGCCGCAAGGCAGATACAGGTGGAAAGATATAAGGAAAAGTCCATATTCTGTAATGCCCAGTTGATAAGCGAGGATATCAATACCTATTGTGAGATAACTGAAAAGCAAAAGGAGATACTGAAAAAGGCTTTTGAAATGCTGAAGATGAGTGCAAGAGCATACAGCAGAATACTGAAGGTGTCCAGAACCTTGGCGGATATCGACCAAAGCCGCGACATTCAGGACAAGCACATAATGGAGGCTATCCAGTACAGAAGTCTTGACAGAGATTATTGGAAATGGTAAAGAATAACGGCACACCCATCATCAAGCGCCCTGCCATCTGGGCATCGACTGCGTTTATTATAGGCATTCTTTTGGGTGTGATGGCGGCAAAGGACAACTATACCGCAGGCGTGATATCTGCGGCGGTGGTCTGCGCATTGTCGGGTGCTGTATTCATAATAAAGAAATGCAGATACATGGCGGCAGTATGTGCGGTTAGCATTATTGCCGCATTCTTTTATTCGTTTAACTGTTATTCGGTAAGGTATGAGGTTGAGGATATCAGCAATACGGAGTCCCTTGTTGCGGGTACTGTGCTGGACGTTTCTGCATTTGGTGAGGAGTCTGTCAGATACTCTCTTGATAACGTTACTGTTGACGGCAAGGAAATACACGGCGATCTCTTGGTGACGGTTACCGGCGGCAGGCTCAATATTGGCGACGACGTGACCTTTGTAGCAAAGGTGCAAAAGCCAAGGTCGGCAACAAATCACGGCGTGTTTGATTACAGGGAATACCTTGCCAACGAGGGAATATATTACGTCAGCTACATAGAATACGGCGATATTTTGGAGATAGGCAGAGCCTCCCACGGAATAAGGGATATAGTTTACGGAATAAATTCTGCCAAGCATAAGCTGGCGAGGCTTTATACTGAATATCTGACGGATGAGGCAAGAGGTATCGTCAGCGCTGTGACCATGGGTGACAGTATCTATATTGCCGACGAGCATTACGAGCTTTACCGTCGCACAGGCACGGCGCACGTGCTGGCAATATCGGGTCTGCACGTAGGCTTTGCGGTGATGTTTGCATCCCTTGTTACAAGAAGGATGAGAAAATACAGCCTGCCCTATACGTTGATAAACCTTGGTATAGTGTGGGCGTACGTATTTATTTCAGGTATGAGTATTTCTGCGGTAAGGGCGGGGATATTCTTTACTTTGCACTCCATTGGTGGCGCCGCAAAGCAGAGGTGCGACACGGTTAATTTTGCGTTTGTAACTGCATTGATAATGCTGATAGCCGATCCGCTGAGCTTGTTTTCCGTGGGATTTCAGCTTTCGTTTGCGGCGGTGCTGGGTATAGGTCTTTTGTCCGGCGAGGTGTCGAGCCTGCTGGAAAGGTGGTTGCCCTTTGTTTCAAAGAACATAATAAGTACAGTAAGCATAACATTGTCCGCAAGCATTGGCGTGGTGATGCCCATTGCGTACCATTTTAATTCCGTGTCCGTCATCAGCATTTTACTTAATCTTGTGATAGTGCCGTTGTTTTCGTACGTGGTGATGTTCGCGTTTGTGCTGTTGGCTTCGGTGGGACTGAATATCGGTTTTATTGCTTCTGCGGCAGCGGCGGTGGTAAACGGATTGGTATTTATTAGCGATTCCATGCTGAAAGTGGCGACGGAGTGGAAGTATGCATATTTTACCGTACCAAGACCGCACGTGGGTATTATTGCGGTGTTTGCGGTGCTGGTGGTGATACTCTCCGTGGAAAAGCCCGTATGGATAAGGCGTGGTAGAAGTGCCTATACCTGTTGCGCTTTAATAGTGATAATGCTGATGCTCCCATACAGCGGCATCGGAGGAATATACAGGCTCAGCTTTATTGACGTCGGTCAGGCGGAGTGTGCGCTGTTGGTGACGCCCACAAACAAGACTGTTATGGTGGACGCAGGCAGGTCCTACGGCAACGACAATGGCGCTCAATACACCATTGCGCCTTACGTGCTGAATAACGGAAACGGAGTGATAGATTACCTTGTGCTGTCCCATGGGGATAGCGACCACATAGGAGAGGTGGAAAGCCTTGCAGGGCTTATGAAGATAAGAAATATAGTCTATTTCTGCCCCGAAAATGACGACGCCATGGACGATATAATTGCTTTGGCGGAGTCTTGCGGCATCAGACTTATAAATATGTATTACAACGATACTGTGATAATTGACGGGGACACCGTGATAAACAGACTGTCAGAGCATTTTGACAGAGATGTCACAAACGACCAATCCCTTGTTATGGAAATAAAATGCTCGGGTAGAAGCCTTGTGTTTGGTGGTGATATGTCGGGTGAGGTGCTGGACGAGCTGGATTATCCCGATGACATATTTGTTTATAAGGTGGCGCATCACGGCTCAAAGGATGCGTACAGCCGCGAGATAATGCAGAGGATACCGAGGTACAGCGTTATCTGCACAAAGAAGGGCAACGTTTACAGACTGCCGCACAAGGAGACTCTGGAGAAATACCGCGAATTCTCCCGGGTGCTTTTGACGGAGGATATGGGCGAGATACGCTTCTACTTTACAGATAATTGGGAAAAGGTTTGGGGCTTTGCAGAGTAAATTGTAAATAATTTGTAAATTAAGGTGCTTGTACATACTATTTTCTTGACAAAAACGGGAAAATAGTGTATAATATCACATGTTGTATCCGCACCGGGCTCGGTAGTATAAAGTATATCGGAAATGCCGATATCACCGTGTTATGGGCGAGATTGGTAAGAGGAGGAAAAAATATGTACGCAGTAATTAAGACAGGCGGCAAGCAGTACAAGGTTAATGCAGGCGATGTAATTGACGTTGAAAAGCTTCCCGTGTATGTTGGTGAAGAGGTTGTTTTTGATGAGGTTTTGTTCGCACAGACAGATGACGGTATCGTTTGCGGCAATCCTTGCATCGAAGGCGCTAAGGTAGTTGCCAGTGTTATCGAACAGGGCAAGGGTCCCAAGGTGGTTGTATTCAAGTACAAGCCCAAGAAGGACTTCAGAAAGAAGCAGGGTCACAGACAGCCCTACACAAGAGTACAGATCTCTGAGATCGTTCTCGGCTGATCATGATCAACGCAGTTCTTAAGACCTCGGCGGCAGGCTTTGCGGTTGGCTTTGAGGTAAAAGGGCATTCGGGCAGCGCACCCAGAGGCAGGGACATAGTTTGTGCGGCGGTTTCGTCCATCACGCAGACGGCTCTGATCGGGCTTGATGAGGTGGCGGGTATCAAGGGTACCTACGTCATCAAGGATGCTGATATAGAATGCAATTTGCCAAAGGATCTGACTGACGAAGAACAACACACGGCACATACCATTATCATGACTATGTGGTTGGGGTTGGAAAGCATTGCGGAGCAGTATCAAGAGTTTGTAAGACTAAAAGAAATTCGATAATAAGGAGAAATATTATGTTGAAGATAAATATTCAGTTGTTTGCCCACAAGAAAGGTATGGGTAGCACAAAGAACGGCAGAGACAGCGAATCCAAGCGCCTTGGCGTTAAGAGAGCAGACGGTCAGTATGTTCTTGCAGGTAACATTATCGTTCGTCAGCGTGGCACAAAGATCCACCCCGGAACAAATGTTATGATCGGCGGCGATGACACATTGTTTGCAGTAGCAAACGGCGTTGTTCGTTTCGAGAGAAAGGGCAGAGACAAGAAGCAGGTTAGCGTTTATCCGGACGAGGTTTTGAACTGATTCGGTTAGGATAAGATATTTGGAGCTGTAACGGGTCGTGTTGTGAACAGGCGATGTTGCAGCTCTTTTTTTGGGAGAAAAAGGAAACACAGATGTTTATAGATATAGCGAAGATAAAGGTCAAGGCAGGCAAGGGCGGCGACGGTGCGGTATCCTTCCACAGAGAAAAGTTTGTTGAAAGGGGAGGCCCCGACGGCGGCGACGGCGGCGATGGCGGTAGCGTGGTATTTGAGGTGGATGACAACCTCAACACCCTGCTTGACTTCAGATACAAAACAAAATTTGTGGCAGAGCCGGGTCAAAACGGCGGTGCGTGCAAGATGTACGGCAGAAGGGGCAAGGATACTGTTGTAAAGGTGCCTGCGGGTACTCTTGTGCGTGATAACGAAACAGGCAGAATAATTGCCGATATGTCCCGCAAGGGTCAAAAGACCATCATCGCACACGGCGGCAAGGGCGGCAAGGGCAATTTTAAGTACAAGAATCCTACGCGTCAGCTGCCCAGGTTTTCCCAGCTGGGTACACCCGGTGAGGAGTACGAGCTGAAGCTGGAGCTTAAGGTGCTGGCAGACGTGGGTATTATCGGCTTTCCTAACGTGGGTAAGTCCACTTTGTTGTCATTCTTGACGTATGCAAAGCCCAAAATAGCGGATTATCATTTTACCACCCTCAGCCCCAATCTTGGCGTGGTAAAGCTGAAGGATCTATCTACGTTTGTGCTGGCGGATATCCCCGGTCTTATAGAGGGTGCCAGCGAGGGTCAGGGCTTGGGCCATGAATTCCTTCGTCACGTGCAGAGAGCAAGAATGTTCGTACACGTGGTTGACGTTGCAGGCAGCGAGGACAGAGACCCGGTTGACGATTTTGACAAGATCAACGAGGAGTTGAGAAAGTACGATCCCAAGCTGATGGAGCGCCCCCAGATAGTGCTTGCCAATAAGTCCGATATGCTGGAGGATATGGAGAATTTTGAAAGGCTGAAGGCACACGTAAATGCTTTGGGCTACGATATTATTCTTTCCTCTGCGTACGATGAGTCAGGTCATCAGGAGCTTATTGATAAGATCGCAGACATGATACTGGTGTTGCCGGAGATAGAGATATACGACGCAGAGCCGGACATGGTTGCCGCAGTCCAGGAGCCTTTTACGGTAAGACGGGACGAGGACGGCGTGTTTGTGGTGGACGGTCCGCTGGTGGACAAGATCACAAGAGGTATAAACATAGAGGATTACCAGTCGTTGAGACACTTCCAGGAGCTGCTTATCAAGACGGGCATTATTGCCGCGTTGCGTAAGGCGGGCGCCAAGGACGGTGACGAGGTCTGCATAAAGGACGTTGACTTTGACTTTATCGATTGATGAAAGGAAGCAGTATATATGTTGACAAATAAACAGAGAAATTTTTTGAGAAAGCTTTCCCACGGCATTGACCCCATATTCAGAATTGGCAAGGGCGGCCTTACGGACAGCATGATAGAGCAGATGGAGCTTGCTTTTGAGGCAAGGGAGATCTTTAAGGTGTACGTTCTCAACAACAGCGAAATGGACGTAAGAGAGGTTTGCGCCGAGATCGAAGCAAAGACGGGATGTGAGTCCGTTTCCATCGTGGGCAACAAGTTTGTGCTCTACAAGGAGTCACAGACAAAAAAGAAGATAGTGTTGCCGAAGGATTGATCATTAACAGCCCCAATGGTGCCACGGTGCGCCCTTGGGGCTTTTTGTATACTCAAAACTGCCGCGGTATATTCTCTTTGCCAATTGACATCCTGAGGCAAATCTGCTATAATATTCGTATCTATTATGATTGGAGGAAAACATGACTATTGAACAGATATTGGATGACATCAAGAGCCCAAGAGTAAAAAAGTGTATACTGGATTCCGATATGTATAACGAAATGGATGACCAGTACGCCCTTGCATATTGCCTCGGCTCGGAAAAAATAGAGCTGCTCAGCGTAAATGCGGCACCATTTTATAACGGCAGATCGGTCGATTTTGAAACGGGTATGGTGGACAGCTACAACGAAACGTTGAGAATGTACGACTACTGCGGCGTAAGCGCAGATGATATTCCCGTGTATGAGGGCTCAAGAGTAAAGTATACAGCGGAAAACGGCTACGCCCCCATTGACAGCCCTGCTGCCCGCAATATAATAAAGACTGTCAAGGAGTCGGAGGAGATAATATACGTCATCACAACGGGATGTTGCTCCAACGTGACGTCCGCTTGCTTGATTGACCCTTCCATAAAGGACAATATGTGCGTTATATGGCTGGGTGGACATGAGCTTAACCACAAGGATTGCCACGAGTTTAACCTTTCCCAGGATTATGCGGCAGGTCAGCTTTTGCTCAACTGCGGAGTGCCGCTGGTAATGCTTCCTGCTGACGGTCCAAAGGGTAGCCTGGGTGGCACTATTCAGCTTTATATTACGGTGGAAACGTTAAAGGGCATAAAGGGCGATGGCAAAGCGCAGAAGTTTTTCCGCGAGGAGCTGCCTGCGGAGTATTTGCCCAACGAAGACGGCACGCCAAAAATAGCCGAGTGGGACAGTAATCTTGGCAGAGTGCTTTGGGATATTGCGGCGCCTGCGGTGTTGAACATTCCCGATACCTTTGACTTTAAGATAGTACCCACGCCCATATTTGGTGATGACAAAAAGTATGCTTTTGATCGGACTCGTCACAAGATGATATATATGAACAGGCTCAACAGAGAAAGAGTGCTGGAGGATGCGTTCGGGTGCATCAGCAGAGTATAATGAGGTACTGTGTCACAAACAGCCAAAGAGTTGGTGGATGCTATATTGAGTTTTATGCGGGGAAATACGACGGCACTCATTGGCATGATGAGTCCTTGTATATTCACGACGACGTGTTTTGCGAGTACGGCCTTCACGCCGTATTTGTAAAGGCTTTGCCACAGTTTGACCATTGCGGAGTAACGAAGATATCGCTCAGGGCTTGGGCGGAGATCCTCAACGGAGAAGCTACCGCGCTCCAGCGGGAGATACTTTGCGAGATGGATCAATGGGTAAAGTCACGCGTGGCAGGAGAGAGCTTTACTGTTTTGGGAGTATAAAAAAGATGAGGCTATTCAGATAATTCTGAATAGCCTCTTTGCTTCTTATTGCTGATTACTGCTGATAGGACTTGTCCTTTACAAGAACGTCGTGTGCGCCGCCCTCTACGATGGAAACGGAGCTTACCAACGTCAGCTTTGCCTTGTCCTGCAGCTCGGGGATGCTGAGCGCACCGCAGTTACACATTGTGGAACGGATCTTGCTGAGAGTGATAGCCAAATTGTCGTGGAGTGTACCTGCATAAGGAACGTAGCAGTCAACACCCTCAACGAATGAAAGCTTTGCAGCGCCGCCCATGTCGTATCTCTGCCAGTTGCGGGCTCTTGCGCTACCCTCACCCCAGTATTCCTTCATGTAGTTGCCGTTGATCATTACCTTGTTTGTGGGGCTCTCGTCAAAACGTGAGAAGTATCTGCCCAACATACAGAAGTCAGCACCCATTGCCAAAGCCAATGTCATGTGGTAATCGTGAACGATACCGCCGTCGGAGCAGATCGGTATGTAGATACCTGTCTCCTGGTAATATTCGTCCCTTGCCTTTGCAACCTCAATAACTGCTGTTGCCTGACCTCTGCCGATACCCTTTGTCTCTCTTGTGATACAGATGGAGCCGCCGCCGATACCGATCTTTATAAAGTCAGCACCTGCTTCTGCAAGGAATCTGAAGCCGTCTCTGTCAACCACGTTACCTGCGCCTACCTTAACGCTGTCGCCGTACTTTTCGCGGATGTAGTTGATGGTGATCCTCTGCCACTCTGTGTAGCCCTCGCTGGAGTCGATACAAAGCACGTCTGCTCCTGCCTCAACCAATGCGGGAACTCTTTCTGCAAAGTCTCTTGTGTTGATACCTGCGCCAACAACGTATCTCTTGTCCTTATCCAAAAGCTCAAGGGGATTTTCCTTGTGCTGAGAGTAGTCCTTTCTGAATACGAATGAAACCAGATTGCCGTCCTTATCCACAATGGGGAGGGAGTTGAGCTTGTGGTCCCAGATTATATTGTTTGCTTCCTTAAGGGATGTACCCTCGGGAGCTGTATAGAGCTTTTCCAGAGGAGTCATAAAGGATGATACCTTTTCGTCCATGGACATACGGCTTACTCTGTAATCTCTGCATGTAACGATACCCAAAAGCTTACCGTTGGGTGTGCCGTCGTGTGTAACGGCGATGGTTGAGTGGTTGAGCTTTTCCTTAAGAGCTACAACGTCTGCCAGAGTCTGGTCGGGACGGATGTTGGAGTCGGACGTTACAAAGCCTGCCTTGTGGTTCTTGACCT
>JAGBHJ010000243.1 GCA_017935525.1 Clostridia bacterium
CACAAAGATACGGATACAAGAATATCAAACAGGTCAACACATTTATTGAGGCTATTGACGAGGCATACTCCGCCTGCACGGCGGGAGAAAACGTTCTTCTCTCCCCTGCGTGTGCAAGCTGGGATATGTTTGATAATTTTGAGCAAAGAGGAGATATTTTTAAGGCTCACGTCGCCAATATCATAGAGAAGGATAAGGCGTAAACCACTCCCATCCACTACAAAAACAAGAAATGCGAGGACATTAACGTGAAAAAGCATGCGGCAGATTATTGGATACTGATCTTTGCAGTGGGGCTTTCTGCATTTGGAATTATAATGATCCAAAGCTCCAGCTTCTATTCATCCATGAATTCATCACTGGGGGCGTATTACTATGCTTCAAAGCAGCTCAGGAGCTTTATCGTAGGCGCCTTTTTGATGGTATTTCTGTGGAATTTTGACTATCAGAATTTCAGGACCATGCATCTGTCAAAGGTAGCTTACGTAGTCAGCATTCTCCTTTTGATATGGGTTCTTGTGGGCGGTACAAACGCCTACGGCGCTCAAAGATGGATCAACATCGCAGGACTCAGCTTGCAGCCGTCGGACGTTGCAAAGGTATCCATAGTTCTGGTGCTTGCGGATCTCTTTTCCGTAGACAACACAAGGATCCACAGGTTCAAGTTTATATTGTTGGCAGTTATTCTTGCAGGAGCCTTTGCCCTGTTGATCATGCTTCAGCCAAACCTTTCCACCACCATCTGTATTCTTGCCATAACCGTTGCAATAATGTTTGCGGCAGGCCTCCATTGGGGCTGGCTTACAGCGGCAGGTGTTGCGGGCGTTGGCTTGGTAGTTCTGCTGATGGTTTCCGCACCGTACAGAATCAAGCGTCTTGAGGCGTTCTGGAATCCTTGGCTTGAGCCTCTTGGCACCGGATATCAGCTTATACAGTCCCTTTACGCCATTGGCGCAGGCGGATTTATGGGCGTCGGAATCGGGCAGAGTATGCAGAAGATGCTGTATATCCCATTTGCGGAAAGTGACTTTATTTTTGCAATAATTGCGGAGGAAACGGGATTTATCGGTTGTATTCTGCTGTTTCTCGCTTTCCTTATACTTATCTGGAGAGGTATTCTTGTGGCTCAGCGCAGCGAGGATCCCTTTGCAAGCCTTTTGGCAACGGGCATCACTTCAATGATCGCCATCCAGACCATAATCAACCTTTGCGTTGTAACGGGCGCCATCCCGCCTACGGGTATTCCCTTGCCCTTTATAAGCTACGGCGGTACGTCACTTATGATGATGCTGGCTTCCGTGGGAATTCTTTTGAACATATCCAAGAGCACCACTCTGCCGCCAAAGAGGCGTCAGCTGCGCTTCAAATTCAGCAAGGAAAGCTCCTGGCACAACAATTAACACTGTAACAAAACAAACACCTCAATAATAATCTGTTGTATAAACAAATACTGAATTGAGGTGTTTTATGAATACTATAACCATAAACGGCGGCAATCCGCTTTTTGGTCAGATCGACGTCAGCGGCTCCAAAAATGCAGTTCTGCCCATTTTGGCGGCTTGTATACTTACGGACCAAGCAGTCACAATACATAACGCCCCCCTGATATCCGACATTGACGATATGCTCTGCATTATGAACGATCTGGGCATCTCCTCTCAACGGCAGGGGCATACCCTGACGGTTGACAGCAGCAACATCAACAATTACGTCATATCCAACGAGCACGTCGGCAGGATCAGATCCTCGGTAGTGCTTTTGGGTGCGGTCATCGCCAGATTCCGCAAGGCAAAGCTGGCACATCCCGGCGGATGCGACATCGGCGCAAGACCCATCGATATGCATCTTGACGCCTTTGCACGGCTGGGCATAAACATCAGCTACGAGGACGATTGCTGGTGCTGTACCGCCGACGAGCTTGTGGGCGCCCATATTCCTCTGCCCTTCCCCAGCGTAGGCGCAACGGAAAACGTCATACTGGCGGCAGCCATGGCAAAGGGCACCACAATAATACACAACGCCGCAAGAGAGCCCGAAATAACCGCCCTGCAGGATATGATAAATCTGATGGGTGGGCAGGTCCACGGTGCGGGCACAGATACAGTCACCATTGTTGGCAAGGAGCATTACCACGGCTGTGAATATACGGTCATCCCCGACAGAATAGTTGCAGGAACCTATATGCTTGCCACCTGCGCCACAGGGGGCGACGTAGTTATAAATAACGCAGTAAGATCCCACAACACAGCACTTTTTGACAGAATGGAGCAAATGGGCGCAGACATTACCTACCCCAATGCTGATACCGTCCGC
>JAGBHJ010000244.1 GCA_017935525.1 Clostridia bacterium
ACAAAGGATGAAGCGGTCCGTAAACCTTTACAAGCGTGGACACGCCGTTCACCACAGCAAAGGAAACCTCCTTATAGTAGATCGGCAATATTCCGGGGCTTGCGGTAATCAGGAACATGACAACCGACAGCACGGTCAGGGATATCGGTATAAATTTTTTGTATCTCGTGTTGGTTACGTTCAGGATGATCATCATCATAGCCATGGGCAAAAACACCGATCCTGAGTAGGCAATGCTATTGGCTACCAGAGCCATCTTAAGGCAGGTTGACACCGACAAAACAGTGTAACCGATGTTAACTACCAAAACGGAAGAAAACAGCAACACAAACCAAGTTTTCTTTTTTCGTACCAGGAAGATGCAGCCGATCAGAAGCAGCAAGGAAAGAGCTGTGGTTGCACCGTAGATGATCGACAGGCTTTCCGCCTTATCTCCCACGGAGTTGCACCCCGATAGTATCGTTGTTGTTAGTAGCAGGGATATTCCCAAAAATAAAAGCTTTTTCATATATTATCTCCCATGACCGCTGATATTTATTTCTTAAAACGGTCATCCCACACTTTTTCCCACACCTTTTAAAAATAAATTGCAGTTCCCACACTTTTTTCTGCGGAAAGTGTGGTGACAAACGTAGGGAAAATCAGTATAATTATGGTAGCAAGGTTGTCGAAGGAGGGTATAGAGCTTGCCTTAGTCATGATTTGATATAGGGGTACCCATTTATGTATGAACACGGTTTATACATAAAGATACTGTCAACGCGCCAACGAAACACAGAGTCCGCCCCGGATTTATATTTGATATGTTATATCAATATTCAATATATTATACCAAATGCGCTCGATTCCGTCAAGACTGACTTCGTTATTTGAAGCAAAAGTTCATCAAAGATTTACAATCGGTTCTGACGAATCGGCAGGAAGGGAGTGACTGTAATGCCACAAAGGATCACAGCAAAATACAAAACTGTTGCAGATGGCGGAGGCTACCGATTCTTGTTTTACTGTGACGTATCGGATGCCCACGTTTGTACAACGAAAGAGATCTATCGAGGGGAATCCGAAGAAAAGGCCTTACTTGCGGCATGGCAGGCAGAAGGACAGGGTCACTTTAACCGATGCCGTAAGTGCGGCAGATGGGTCATTGATGCAGTTTATAATGCCGAGGTGTTAGAATGTGTGGAATGTGCTCCTTATGAGGGAGACCCGAATTTCTGCAAAAGCTGTGGGCAGAGGATCGAAGCTCCGTCAAAGATCTGCCCCGCCTGTGGCAAGAAGCTGATTTACGAAGGAGTGTGAGCGTAGTGACACAAAAGGTTCGCTTTAAGAATTTGGAGCGGTTCGGCTTTGGGCCAAACGTAATGAAAAAGCTCCGGGTGTGTCCCCGATGCGGGCAGATGGTGAGGTCGAGAGCGGACACTTGTCCCAATTGCGGCGATAAGATGTCCAATGAAACGCTTTTTGACCGCTACAAGCGAAAGCATCTGAGCTGCTCCCATTGCGACACAGTATTGACCGACGATACACTTTATTGTCCCAACTGCGGCAAGCCTGTCATTAATGAAGGAGAAAGAACGTCACTTAGGTGCTCTGCGTGCAAAACGCTACTGACACGAAAAACTCTATTTGACGAATACAAAATGATGCATTTCTGCTGTCCGACGTGCGACATTCCCCTGACCGGGGATATGCAGCATTGTCCACACTGCGGCAGAAAAGTTGGCTTTAGCGAGAACGAATAAAATTTTTACATCAAGGAGAATCAAGTTATGAAAAAAATCACACGTTTCAAGCGAATATTTGCCGTGATGCTTTGCTTTGTTATGATGCTTGGCATCGCGTCCGTATCGGTGAGCGCAGCGAAGGAGACGTTCACCACGTATCAGATCGACGACGTTACCATTACCGGAATCGATGCTCCCACGGCGGGCAAAAAATTCGATTTCACAGCAGAGGAGAACTCACAGAAATATAACGTCATCAAGGTTGCCTGGAGTGCACAGGGTGGCAATAATTACATAACAAGCACATCGGCAACTGCGAGCGCAGGAACAAAATACACGGTTTACGTAGTCCTTGAGGTTGCAACCGCCAATCATTATTTCAATACCGACAGTTCAAGAAGACCGGCAATCTCGAGCGTTACCGTAAACGGTAATGCTGCAAATGCAAGCAATACGCAGGATCACAGCCTTTTCTCGGTAGACGCATCCAAGTATGAGCACGATACCACGTATCAGAAATACCTCACTGTTATGTATACCTTCCCGACGGTTGAGGCGGCTCCCATCGAAAGCGTGGAGTTTGACGTTACTGTGCCTGTACCGGGTGAGCGCGTTCCCACCACGTGGCAGGCTTCGGGTATAGGCATTGACGCCATAAACGGAAGGGCGAACAACGGTCAGGTCAACGTTAGCAAGTTTGAATGGAACTTGCAGGATGGCACCGCTTTGGCGGGAAATGCAGTCTTTGAATACGGCAAGAAATACACGCTGACGCTTACACTCGGCACAGC
>JAGBHJ010000245.1 GCA_017935525.1 Clostridia bacterium
CTGTCAAGACCGTATGCCAAGCCACCGTGCGGCGGAGCACCGTACTTGAGAGCTTCCAGCAGGAAGCCGAATCTGTCCCAAGCCTCCTCCTCTGTAAACTTCAACGCCTTGAGCATTCTCTCCTGAACGTCCGTTGTGTGAATTCTTATTGAACCACCACCGATCTCCGTACCGTTGAGCACGATGTCGTATGCCTTTGCGTGCATTCTTTCGGGCTCTGTTTCAAGATACTGCAGGTCCTCATCAAGGGGTGCTGTAAAGGGATGGTGCTTTGCAACCAGCCTGTCCTCTTCCTCGCTGTATTCAAACATGGGGAACTCAGTTACCCACAAGAAGTCAAAGCAATTATTGTCAATAAGGTCAAGCTTTCTTGCGCACTCGATTCTCAAAGCGCTCAATGCAGTAAATACAACGGAGCTCTTTGCGTCAGCAACAAACAACAGCACGTCATCCTTTTCGCCGCCCAATCTCTCAATAAGAGCATTTGTAACCTCGGGAGCAAGGAATTTTGTAAAGGAGGACTTAACCTCGTCCTGGATGTTGATCCAAGCCAAGCCCTTTGCGTTGTATGTCTTTACGAATTCACCGAGAGCATCGATCTCCTTACGTGAGAACTTTGCGCCCTTTGCGTTGATGGCACGCACCGTACCGCCGTTTGCAACCGCATCCGTAAACACCTTAAAGCCGCAATCAGTCACGATGTCGCTTACGTCGCAAAGCTCCAGACCAAATCTTGTATCGGGCTTGTCGCAACCATAGCGGTTCATAGCCTCCTCGTATGTGATCCTCTTAAAGGGTGTCTGAATATCCAGATCAAGAGTGTTCTTGAAGATGTGCTTCAACAGACCCTCGTTAAGGGACATTACGTCCTCCATATCAACAAAGGACATTTCCATATCGATCTGTGTAAACTCGGGCTGACGGTCAGCTCTCAAGTCCTCATCTCTGAAGCAACGAGCAAGCTGGAAGTATCTGTCGTAGCCGGAGATCATCAAAAGCTGCTTGAACAGCTGGGGTGACTGGGGCAGCGCATAGAACTTGCCCTTATGTACTCTGCTGGGAACAAGGTAGTCTCTTGCGCCCTCGGGTGTGCTCTTTGTGAGCATGGGGGTTTCGATATTCAAAAATCCGTTGTTGGAAAGATATTCATACACCAGCTGGGATACCTTGTGCTTGATGATGATGGTCTTCTGAATTTCCGGTCTGCGGAGGTCAAGGTATCTGTACTTAAGTCTGAGCACGTCACCTACCTTTGCACCTTCCTCTATCTCAAAAGGAGGAGTCTGGGACTTTGCCAGAATTTCCAGCTCACTAACCTTAAGCTCCAATGCACCCGTTGCCATGTTGGGGTTTACCATTTCGGGTGTTCTTGCAAGGAGCGTACCCTTTACCGCAATAACAAACTCACTTCTGAGCTGCTCTGCCTTTTCAAAAAGCTCCTGATTTTCACCACCGTCAAACACCAGCTGCATAATGCCGGAAACATCACGGAGCGTTACAAAAATAAGATTACCAAGATTTCTGCGTCTGTTGACCCAACCGCACATAACCTGCTCTGTGCCAACGTCTGCAAGAGTTACCTCTGTACACTTTGCTGTTCTCTTTAACATATTGTCCTCCTCTGTATATTATACGTTCAATTTACTCTTAATATAGTCGCAAACAGTCTCTGCCTTTACCTTTTCCTCGCTGCTGTTTGCCATATCCTTTACGTTGTACTCCCCTGCTTCAAGCTCGTTGCTGCCAATTACCACAACGTACTTTGCACCAAGCTTGCCTGCCTGCTTGAACTGCGCCTTAAAGCTTCTTGCGTTGTACTCCAGCTCGCAGTTGATGCCGTCCTCTCTCAAGCTCTGTGCCAATGCAAAGGATGCCACCTGAGTGCCCTCACCTGCAGAAGCGATAAACACGTCGCAACGGGAATCAGCCTCGGGCAAAAGCTTTTCCTGGGTAAGGAGCATTATAAGTCTTTCCAAGCCCAAGCCAAAGCCTACGCCGCAGGTCTCGGGGCCGTCAAGCTCCTTGATAAGATTGTCGTACCTTCCGCCGCCGCAAACTGTGATCTTGCCGTCAATATCAGCAATTATCTCAAACACCGTCTTTGTGTAGTAATCCAGACCTCTTACGATCATGGGGTCAATGGCAAACGGAATACCTGCATTTGCCAGCAAGCTCTGCAAAAGCTCGTTATGAGCCTTACATTCGTCGCAAAGGTGGTCTATCGGCACGGGCGCACCCTCAATTATTCTCTTGCACTTGTCTTCCTTGCAATCCAGTATTCTCATGGGGTTCTTTTCAAACCTCGTCTTGCAGGTTTCGCAAAGTCCGTCGTAATTCTCCTTCAGGTAGCTCTTAAGCACCTCTTGGTAGTGCGGACGGCACTTTTCGCATCCGATGGAGTTAAGATTTACTGACAAGCCCTTGATGCCCAAGCTCTTAAAGAAGTTGATAGCAAGAGAAATTACCTCTGCGTCCATTACTGCTGTCTTTGCGCCAAATACCTCCACGCCAAACTGGTGGTGCTCTCTCAATCTGCCCTTGTTTGTGTTCTCGTAACGGAACACGGGAGTAATGTAGAACATCTTTACCGGCTGGGGCTTTGATGACATACCCTCCTCGATAAAGGATCTTGCCGCACCAGCCGTGCCCTCGGGCTTTAAGGTGATGCTTCTGTTGCCCTTGTCGTTAAAGGTGTACATCTCCTTCTGCACGATGTCGCTGGTGTCACCAACGCCTCTCAAAAACAGCTCCGTATGCTCAAATACAGGAGTTCTTATCTCTCTGAAGCCGTACAGATGCGCGATGTCCCTTGCCTTTCCCTCAATGTATTGCCAGATATAGGACTCGTCGGGCGTTACGTCCTTTGTTCCCTTTGGTTTCTGTGTTAACATATTATCATCCTTTCAAAATCATTATCGTATAAAAAAACCGTCTCAAAATTTTCTCACAGGAAAACTTAGAGACGGATAGATCCGCGGTGCCACTCTAATTGCCACATGGGCCACTCAAAAGCACTATAATGGGTGCCAACCATTCCACTCGGGGGTGTCATTCATAATGTACCGATATTACCACCCTCTCAGCCATCGGGCGGCTCTCTGTATAATACGGTGCAAAACTACTCGTCCCGTCAACGTGGTAAAAAATTACTGCTGGTTGATAGCAAGGTTAAGAGCCTTTAATATCTCCTCGCACTCGATGCCATGTACCTCACAAGCCTCCTCAAGCGTTTCTCCGCTTGCCATTGCACAGCCTATGCAGAACATACCAAATGCGAAAAATATTTCCGCAAGCTCCTCATCCATATCGATGATCTCCTTGATGGTCATATCCTTCTTGATGATCTCTTCCATTGTATTTCTCCAAAATATTTATTGATACCGAGGTCTTTGCCACGGGATACTTTCTTTTCAAACAATAAATATTGTACCACATATCCGCAAAAATGTCAATGGATAAAACGCCGTTTTTCCGCAAAATATCTGGTCACTCCTCGTAATTGTCTCCCCATGCGAGCGCCCACTCGTCAAGTGCTACCGTAAAGCGCCAATCGGTAGTCACGCCGTCCTTTTCCGTCTTAAACTCCACCCTGCAGTCGGACAGATAATGGCCGTAAAGGTCTATAAGATCAGCCGTTACCGTCAGATTAAAGGGCTTGTAGGAACGATACTCCACGTCGCTTTTATCCTCAAAAAACAGCTGACAGCCCGACGACACGTCGCCAAAGCCCTTGTACAGCACCTCTATAACGCCGTCGCTGTGGGGATCCTTGACCGTATCCACAGTCCTGCCGTAAAGGAAGTTGGATACCACGTTTTCGCCCTTTTTGATCTTGATATCGGGGTCAGAATTTATTCCCTCGGGAGCATATCCTATAAAATAACCCTCACCGCCTGCATTTATAACGCTGGTCATTCCCGACGACTTGCCCTCTCTGGGGACTATCTCCGTCCTGCTCCAGATGGTACCGCGGAATTTATACTTCAGCTCGCCCATGGAGGAGCTGATGGTGGGATTTTCGGGGTAATCAACAAAGGTCACGTAGGACACCGCAAAAGCCTGTCCTGCCATGTCAAACACGTTGAAGCAATCCTTCAGCTTCTGTGTTTTTTCGTATTCTGTGATCACGTCATCCTTATAATAGTATTCCGACTTAAAGGGGTACTGTGCGCAGAACGCCAAAAGCTCGCTCTTTGAGTTTTCCCCATCCTTTGAGTATATACCGACGTAGTCACCGCCGTCCCATGCGATGTCAGCAAAGAGCATTCCAACAAAGTCGTAGTCCGTCTGCGCCTTTTCCCGTGTGGCTTCCCCTGTCACAGAATTAAGCAGAGTCTTTTTGTCCGTATCGGAAAGGACTATGACCGAGTCACACTCATCAATAAGCTCTCTTACGTACTCAACGTCGTAATCCGCCACGGTGTCCTCTATCCATACGCTCTTGGCCCTCTGCTCAGCATTTTTATGTGCCTCAATGCTGTCGTAAACAGTAACTCCATGCACGTTTTCCACCTGCGTGTATCCGCTACCTATGTAATCAGCCCGGATGTTATACACCGCAGGCTCATATTTCTCAACCTCGTTGCCGCCACAACCGCCAAAGAAGGACGCTATCAGCAGCACAGCCAGGATCAATGCAGTCTTTTTTGCTCTCATTTTGAATCTCCCAAATTCTTCATATTTTTAAAATTATAGCATATCCGCACAATTTTTTAAATACAAAGATTGTAAATAAAGTGTTAATATTCACCCCTTAAGCTTATACCTCTTATTCAGTCCGCCGGATACCACGGTAATATCCATATTGTACTCAAGGCGGACGTTATCCAATATCCAGCCGTCCCCATGGTCACCCTCCGACCACTTCTTACCCAGATATGAGTAGAGATCGTCCTGAATGCCGCAATAATCGCA
>JAGBHJ010000246.1 GCA_017935525.1 Clostridia bacterium
AGTCCTGCCCTTGCTTTTCTGTAACGGGAGGTATTAACGCCGCAGTAATATACGATGATCCTTATTGAGTTATCGTCATTTGTGAGGTATGGTGTCACGTCTATGGTGTCGTAAATTTTGTAATGCTCAAAATCCCCGTATTGGTTTGATGCTACGTACCTGTCATTTATAAAAAGAGTATAATCCGTGTCGCAGGAAAGGTAGAGTGTAGTTTGTTTATCAGCTTTTCCGATGGTGTCGATATACTCGGTATATTGATCCTCGCATTCGTTATGGTCGGTCCATATCCATTTGCCTTTTGTGAATGGTGTCATATAGTAAGCTCCTATTGATGTTTTGATAATTGACCTGTTTATCAGACCAAAAGCTCGTATGATTCCGTTAAAAGTCCGTTTTCGTAGACTACTGTCTTGACCTCGTACTTACCAAAGCTTAACGGCAAGCGCTGTCCGTTGAATCGTATGTGGGACTCTACGTTATCGGGAGTATTGTTGAGCAGACGGAATATTACAGCGTCCTTGCCGTATGCCTTTTTTACGGTAGGCATGGCGATGATATTGCCGCCAAGGGATACGTCAAATTCCTTGCTTGAAGCTCTATCAGTCGGTATGGGGAAGATATTAAGGGCGTAGGGCCTTTGTGTGAATTCCGCAGCCTTGCGCTCCAGGCGATCTCGTTTTGTGACTGTCAGTCGGAACGAGTAATTATTCTCACCCTGATCTATCTTTTTGGTCGATCTGTCCGAGGGGATAAGCTCTCTTTTGCCTATTGGGTGCGCGCAGTACGTAACTCCGCGAACCAGGGACATATAAAGACAGTTATTTTCGAAATGACTGCCGTAAACACCTCTGTTGAGCAACGCAACCGAGGTATCACCCGAATCCACAGCTACAAATCTGTGGGCAACGTTTTCTCTTGCATCTGTAAAAAGCTTATCCGTGCCGAATGCGGTCTGTCCGATAAGCTCACCGGAGATCGTGATCGGTAGCTTCAGCTTGATTATCTTATCAATGTCACCCATGTACAGACCAACGTCAATATCAACGTCGTCGTTATTCTTGTATATCTTATAGAGTATTTTTGCCCGTGTGTTGTCACACTTAAAGAATGCCTCAATACCCAGGTATATATCGCCGTCCTCAATAATCTGCACCTGCTTCATACCCTTAAACACGCCGTCGGGGACAGCCGAGGGCTCAAAAGCCTGCTCATTTGTGCCCAAACGGGACAACTGAAACCATTGCATAGCCCATGGGTCAGCGTTGTCGTCAAAGCTGCACAGACCAAAGCCGTCACCCACGTACTCAACTCCGTCGATCTTATAGGAACGGAGCAGACCTGTGTTTTCGTCTATCTCCACGTGCTTTCTGCCGTTGTCAAAGGTGAATGAATTTAGTTTTTCTTCTTTTTGCTTATATGTAAACTCTGTGTACACGCTGAATCTGGTAAGAGCCATGGGCTTTAGCCGTGCCTCAAAGATGATACGCTTTCTCCAATCAAGGTTCAGATTACTTTCTTCCTTTATCACCTGGTAGGGTACGGGGTTGCCGTTTTCGTCAAGCACGGTGATGCTTGTCAGTTCTTCCTCACTCCAATTCTGGTCAGCCAAGGAAAACTCGCATTCAATATTGTCCCTCAGCTCGTATGGATGGGGATTAAACACCACAACGGGGTATTCTCCCTTGGCGGCGGGGGATTGTGTTGACGAAAGGGCAAAAAATGCCTTTATTTTTGCTCTTTCTGCCTCAAGAATTCCGTGGTTGAGATACCTTAAGCCTGCATCCTCTCCACATTGCACGGAGCTGCCGGGGAGCACGTCGTGAAATTCTGCGTTAAGCAGATCTTCAACTGCGGTCTGTATTTGTGCCTCGGGGTACGTTTCCAACATTCCTGAAGCATAGGCGACAGTTGACATTTTTTCTGCCATGGCGATCTCTGTCTCAAGCCGTGCGTGGAGCTTTTTTACTCGGTACATTGACGTATAGCACCCCGGCATGGAAATATGCAGAGATCTGTCAAAGACCTCCTTTGGCGCTATTGCCGCAAAGAATTTTTCCGGTGTAGAGTGTACGTATTCTATTTGGGTGTCGGGCAAAAGCTCGTTTTTGATATCGGTAAGATCCTTATATGAGGGCCCTCCGCCGTGGTTTCCCACACCCCAGAGGATAGCACCAACGGGGAAGTCCTGTCGTTGACCTCGGCTCTTGATGGCAGAGGCGCTTTTGCCCAACGGGGTATTATATCCGTCTATACAACGTGTAGCCTTTATTGTACTGCCGTCAAGGCCTTGCCATATAAACTGCTCGGAGGGCAGGGGCATTTCTCCCATATACGGGCGCATGAACATATAACTGTCCTGTCCGCATTTTTTAACTATCTGTACAAGCCCCACCGTGTGACCAAATGGGTCAAGATTTATAGCGGTGGTGGGGCAAACGCCGAATTTTTTCATAAAATACCTTTGTCCCTCGCGTATCTGGCGGACAAAACTTTCTCCCGATGGCATATTACAATCGGGCTGAAGATACCAGCCTCCCATAATGTGCCATTTGCCGTCCTTTACAAGCTGTTGTATCCTTGCAAATAGCTGGGGAGCGTATTCTTCTACATATTTATATACTGTTACCTCGTTATGACAAAATATGTAATCAAATTTATCGCAAAGATTTGCCGCGGAGTAAAACGTGGAAAGCGTTGCGCTGACGCCCTCCGGCCAATCCCACTGCCAGATCGGGTCTATGTGGGCGTTACATATCATGTGTCTTTGTGGTTTGGTAGTTTCGTTCATAGTTGTTCCTTTTCGGTGAATAAGCGGTAGGATTTTATCATGGCGTCATTTTCGATCGTAACGCCCAAGCGGAAGAATGGCTCGACGCCGTTATTTACCAGCGCCGTGATCAAAAGATCTGTAAATGTAAAGTCGTATGATAGTGGGTCGGTAGGGTCTGCGGCAAAGTCTCTGAAAATATTGGGGATATCCACCCATCTGTATTCGCCGTATGGTCCACCAACGTCGTGAAGTCGGGAAAAGGGGATACCTGCATCCTTTAAGTAACGGATCATGCCGAAATCCGTGCCGTAAAATGGCGGTTGTCCCACTCCGTGCATGGGCTTGATCGTTCCTGTGTATCGGTTAAAGTCTGTAATAACGTTCATACTTTCTCCTTTGGGTGCTGATGCCTAATTGTCAACGACCATTACGCTGACGCCGTCGGGTATTGCGACAATGGTGGGATCGTCCTTGTTAAGGATCTTTTTTGCCTTTGCCAGAGCTGTTTCTATTGAGTCGGCAGGTATCATGTGCAGATCTCTTACAAGCTCGTCCTCTGCGTCGGACACGTAAATAACCGTTGCCCTTTTGAGAACTCGCAGGAATATCTGCGTTTGCCATTGGTCGGGCACGGTTTCGTTTCTTCCTCTGTTGAGGAAGATTTGCATAGTCTTATCGATATCGGGCTCATCAGCCAGCTGGCGATAGAATCCCTCGCCGCCGTGTCCGTCGTTGGACTTTGCCAGCATGATTATAACACCGCCGCGATTAACGGTTGCTTCTGCGGCAGTCATGCCCTTTACTGCCTGGTAGATATTCTGGTCAAGCGGATATCCGCCGTTGGTGGAAATGACGATATCGGACATTATGGGTTTTACACGGCAGAGCCCGTAAAGAAAATCGCAGCCTGCAAGGTGAGCCTTTTCGACGTCGCCTGCCACGGCATGGATAACCTCCTTTTTGTCGTTTATGATAACGTTTACTATGTAGGCAAGCTTTGCCTTTTTTGCCGCCCATATCATGTCTTCATGGATGGGGTTATTCTTCAATACTCCCGTTCTGGCGTTGGGATGGGCGATAAACTCCGAGCAATGGTTTGCAAGGACTGTTTGTCTTGCGGCAATACCGGGCAAAACACTTTTTCTTCCGCCTGAAAAGCCTGCAAAAAAGTGGGGCTCAATAAAGCCCTCGGATATAAGCAGGTCTGCCTCGTAGGCAAGGCGGTTTATGTATAATTTGCCGCCGGAGGGGAGGGTACCCATATCGACGAGGTTGTCCGTGTCGGCGCAATCGTGCACGACGATCTTTTCGTTATTGACTATGTCCTCACCGAATTTATCCACCAGCTCCTGACGAGCTGTATCCCTGTGACAACCCGTTGCGATCAAAAAGGTGATTTCCGCATCGGGGTTTACGCTTCGTATTTCCTTTAACATGGGCGGAATGATTATCTTGCTGGGCACGGGGCGGGTGTGGTCGCTGGCTATGATGACTATCTTTTTCTTGTCCTTGGCAAGGATGGAGAGCCTGTCACTTCCGATAGGGTTTTCCATTGCGTCCTTTACAAGCTCGGCTCCACCCTTTGGGGGTATATAGCTGTGAATGGATGATACAAGAGTACCGCAAAAATTCTCCTTTGCAAAGTCGTAGGTAATATGCTCTTTTCCGTAGGGAAAGGTTACGTTTGCCATATTGTTCTCCTGTGATGCTGTTTTTGATGTACGTATAGTTTGTTGGGTGGGGAGTTGTTGGGGCAACAGCGCATTTTACTAT